>CALPZT020000113.1 GCA_943328365.2 Bifidobacterium breve
AGGTCGACGGCTCGACGGTCGACGAGGTCCTTGAGTCGGCCCGGGGTGGCAACGAGGATGTGGACGCCGCGGTCGAGGGCCTGTATCTGCTTCACGGAGGGCATGCCGCCGACGATGAGCCGAATGCGAAGGCCGCAGGCGTCGGCGAGCGGGGCGAGGCCGTCGCTCACCTGCATCGCGAGCTCACGGGTCGGGACGAGGATGAGGCCGTCTGGCTGCTGCGGGGTGGCGCGGCGGCCCGCGAGGCGGGTGAGCATCGCCAGGCCGAAGGCGAGAGTCTTGCCTGAGCCGGTCTGGGCTCGAGCGAGGACGTCGCGGCCGGCGATCGCATCAGGCAGGGTTGCGGTCTGGATGGCGAAGGGCGCGTCGATGCCGGCGCGACTGAGCGCACCGACCAGTGATGCGGGCACGCCGAGGGAGGAAAATGACACAGTACTCACGATGAATCGTCCAATCGAAGACACATGCGTGTCTCGATAGCGACTCAGTGTCAATCGCGCTGGAGCCAAGACTCGCGTGCAGGTGCATGCGCACCATGGGGATGCCACTGCGGCGCAGCGACCACCTAAAGGTACGCGAGAACATCGGATTCGCGAAATCCCCGGGCACATAGGGTGTTGCACGTGACAGACATCGCGACCCCGGTGAAGAACAAGAGTCGCAAGAAGACCATCATCACGACCATTGTCGGCCTCGTCATCATGGTCGCGATTTTTGCGGTGCTGTTCCCGCATTTCGCGGACTACAAGCAGGCGCTCCAGCAGCTCGCGGAGATGCCGAGCATCTGGATCGCGGCCCTCGTCCTCGCCGGCATCATCAACATCGCGGTCTACCCGGTCACGGCCCTCGCGGCGATTCCCCACATCGGATACCGAGCCGCCTTCGTCGAGCGTCAGGCCGGATTCCTCGTGAGCAACATCATTCCAGGCGGAGGCGCGGTCGCCGTCGGCACGCAATACGGGATTCTCGCGCGGTACGGCGTCTCGACAGCGTCCGCGGCTGCGGCCGTTTCGGCCGATGCAGTGTGGACGTATCTCCTCACCCTCGGCTTCCCGTCGATCGCGGTTGTCCTGCTCGTCATCGAAGGACGGTCAACGGCCGGCTTCGCCCTCGCAGCCGGCATCGGGCTGGCGGTTGTCATTGTCTCGCTCATCGTCATCATCATGACGCTCCGCAGCGAGGAGGGTGCGCTGCGCATCGCTCGGTTCGCACAGCGGCCGGTGTCGGCCGTCTACCGCCGATTCAAGCGCAATGCCCCCGACCTCTCGTCCGTCCTCCTCGAATTCCACCAGCATGCTTCGGCAATGGTCGCCACCCGCTGGCGCCAGCTCACCATCACGAACCTCGCGGCCCAGCTCACGCCGATGCTCGTCCTGTGGTGTGCCCTCGCGGGTCTCGGCGCCTATCCCGATCCGCTCACCCTCGTCGAGATTTTCGCTGCGTACTCGGTCGCGCTGCTCCTCACGAGCTTCCCGATCACCCCGGGCGGCCTCGGCACGGTCGACGCAGCGCTCGTCGCTCTCCTCGTCGCATTCGGCGTCGACTCGTCGACCGCGATTGCCGCCGACCTCGTCTGGCGAATCGTGTGGTTCCTTCCGCAACTCCTCGTCGGCCTCGGCGCCATGGGGCTCTACTGGTGGGATCGGAGGAAGGATGCAGATCGAGTGCTGGTCTGATGTCGTCTGCCCGTGGTGCTACATCGGGAAGCGTCGGCTCGACGAGGCCCTCGCGGCCTTTCCGGGACGAGATGACGTTGTCGTCGTCCACCGGGCTTTCCAACTCGACCCGAAGGCCGTGAGCGACGGCCGGCGCACGGTCGATGTCATCGCGGAAAAGTACGGGACGGATCCCGCCGGCGCCGCCACGATGATGGCCAACGTGACCGAGGTCGCCGCCACGGTCGGACTCTCGTACCGGCTCCTCGACACGGTCAGCGGCAACACCCGTGACGCGCACCGGCTCGTGCTGTGGGCGCAGGCACAGGGGCCGTCAGCCGAGCTCCTCGAGTCCATCTACTCCGGGTATTTCGAGCGGGCACGCGATATCTTCGCGACCGATGCGCTCTGCGAGCTCGCTGCCGAGGCCGGGCTCGATTCGACCGAAGCACGAGCCATGCTCAGCACCACCGCCTTCGTCGACGACGTCGCCGCCGATCAGGCACTCGCCGCCCAGTTCGGCGCGACCGGCGTTCCCTTCTTCGTCTTCGATCGCGCATACGGCATCTCCGGCGCCCAGCCACTCGAGGCCTTTATCGCGACCCTCGAACGAGCGGCTCAAGGCCCACCCGAATGAGCCCCCGAATCTGGCTCGTCCGCCATGGAGAAACCGAGTGGAGCAAGGCCGGACGACACACCGGGCGCACCGACCTTCCCCTCACGAGCGTCGGCGAGGATCAGGCTCGCGAGGCCGCCGTGGGGTTGTCGACGGTGGTGCCCGCCCTTGTCCTGTGCAGTCCGCTCGGGCGCGCGAGGCGCACGGCTGAACTCGCTGGCCTCAAGGCGGACGACTACGACGATGACCTCATGGAGTGGGACTACGGCGCATGGGAGGGGCTCACCACTACCGAGATCAGAGCCCTTCGCGGTGATCCGGGGTGGCGCATCTGGGACGCCCCTGTCCCGCCGGGTGCGACACCGGGCGAGCAGCTCGACGACGTGCAGCGACGTGCTCGTCGGGTGATCGACCGTTGCCGGCCGTTCCTGACTGAAGGCCACGACTGCGCACTTGTCGCGCACGGGCATTTCCTGCGAGTGCTCACCGCGACCTGGCTCGACCTGCCGCCGGTCGCAGCACGGCTGTTCGCACTCGAGCCGGCCAGCCGCTCATCCCTTGGGTTCGAGCGCGAGCAGCAAGTGATCACCAGCTGGAATGCCTAGCGCAGGCCCCCTCGCGAATCGTGCGAGACTTGGCTCCCATCACCAGCAACGTCCACGCGAGCTGAGCGCGCAGTGCTTCCCCCCATCCGAAAGGCCTAGGCAGTTGAACGAGCAGTTCACCACCATCCCCGAGCACCTCGTCCGCCGATTCAATGAGCTGTCAGTCGAGCTCGGATTCGGCATCGTCGGCGACTACGCATTGCGGCTCTTCGGCGAACTCGACGACCTCGGCTTTCGCATCCTCGTCACCGCTGACGAGCAGGGTGCCGGATTCGCCGCCGACGCCTACGCGCGACTGCGCGGCTTCGGCGTGGCGGCATGCACCTACGGAGTCGGGGGCCTGAAGCTCGCGAACGCCGTCGCGAACGCATGGGCGGAGCAGGTTCCCATGCTCGTCGTCTCGGGCTCACCCGGCATGGCCGAGCGATCGAGCGACGCGATGCTCCACCACCGGGTGAAGGGCTTCGATACCCAGTTGCGCGTCTACCAGGACCTCACGATCGCGCAGGCCGTCCTCACCGACCCGCGCATTGCAGCGAGTGAGATCGACCGTGTCATCGACGCGATGCTCACCGCTCAGCGTCCCGGCTACATCGAGGTCCCCAGGGATCTCGTCGACACCCCGATCGTCAGTGTCGATGGCCCGATCCCCCGCAGCACGGTCACCGTCGATCCAGAGCACCTCGCCGCCGCCGTCGCCGATGCCGTCTCGGCCCTCGCTCACGCCGGAACAACGGTCATCCAGGCCGGCGTCCTCGTCGCTCGACGCGGCCTCGGCGATCACCTCAAGGGCATTGCCGAGCATCTCGGCCTGCCCGTCGCCACGAGCGCCCTGTCGAAGGGCGTCTTCCCGGAGCGCCACCCGCTCGCCATCGGCGTCTATCAGGGAGCCGTCAGCCCGACTGCCGTCGTCCAGCGCGTCGAGAGCGCCGATCTCCTCGTCCGCCTCGGCGTCCTGCCGACCGACATGAACCTCGGTGCCTTCACGAGCAACCTCGATCCGGGCCACATGATTGACTGCACCGACGACGACGTCACCATCGGGCCACGCACCTACCGAAATGTCCCGCTGTCGGCCTTCCTGCCCGCCCTGCACGAAGCAGTCTCCGCCGGCAAGGATGCCCCGTTGCCGCCCGCCCATCACGAGCCCACCTTCACGCCGGATGCGGATGCCGAGATTCACGTCGAGCGGCTCATCCACGCCGTCGCGGCGCATCTCGATGCCCGCCACGGGTTCCTCATCGATCCGGGCGACTGCCTCTTCGCCTCCGTCGAGCTACCCGTCCCTGCATGGTCGCTCGCGAGCGCCTACTACGCCACGATGGGATATGCCGTCCCCGCGTCCCTGGGGGCGGGAAAGGCTGACCCCGGCCATCGGCCGGTTGTTCTCACCGGCGACGGCTCGTTCGCCATGACAGGCCTGGAGGCCGGATGGGTGGCCTTCAACGGAGTCTTCCCGATCATCATCGTCATGGACAACAACGGCTATGGCACGCAGCGGCCGATGCGCGATGGCCCGTTCAATGACATCGCGCCCCTTGCCATCTCAAGGCTCGTCGACGTGTTCGGCACCGGACGAAGCTGGCGCGTGACAACTGAGGGTGAACTCGAGACCGCCCTCACGGAGGCCTTTGCCAGCGACGGGCTCGCGCTCGTCCACGTCGTCGTGCGCAAGGGATCGACGAGCCCGGCCCTCGCGCGCTTCGCCGAGGCGCTGGGCAAGCGCGTCTGACCCATTGCGAGCAATCCACAGCGCCGCACGGCGATGTACAGTTGATAACCTGAATGTACATTGGAGGACGAATGGCACTCCACATCGCGAACCCTACGGTCGTTTCCAAGGTCGACCGACTTGCACGCGACCTCGGCATGACGAAGACAGCAGTTATCGAGCGGGCAATCGACGAACTCAGTCGCACGGCATCGCCAACAGCTCAAACGCAGGTCCGTCCATGGGACGCGGTCCTCGAGGAATTCGACCGAATCCCGGACCGTGAGGAGGCACGCGACCCACTCGCGTGGGACGCCCACGGACTTCCGACGTGATCGTCGTAGACACGTCTGCCATCAGTGCGATCGTCTTCGACGAACCCGAGCGTCAGGAGTTTGTCGACCTGATCTCGGCGGCAGGCACTGTTCTCGTCAGCGCGGCCGCAGTCCTGGAGGCCCGGATCGTCATCCATGCCCGGCGAGGTTCGGCCGGCATCATCCTTCTCAATTCACTGCTCAGCAACGATCCGTTTGAGATTGCGCCGGTCACCGAACACGAGGCCGGGATCGCCTACGAGGCATTCATCATCTACGGCAAGGGAAACGGCCATCCGGCCCAGCTCAACTTCGGAGACCTCTTCTCATACGCACTCGCCAAGTCCCGTGGCCTGCCAATGCTGTTCAAGGGCGATGACTTCTCGCAGACCGATGTCATCAACGCACGCTCCCGTCAGCACCCGCCTCCTCGTGATTCCTGACGGCCGCAGAGTTGTCTCGCGGTAGCGTCATCGCATGACACTGGACGATTCCACTCGCCGGCAGCTGAGATTCTCGCTGTTCCTCCAGGGTGCGGCCCTGCTCATGTTCGCGGTCGCGCTCATCGCGCAGATAGCGACCGGCGGCGCACCGGTCCTCATCATGGTGTTCGGCGTCGGCGTCGTTCTCGTGGCGCTGGCCATGGCCTTCACCTCAATGAGAATGCGCCGCCACTGAAGCAATCGACCTGAGCCGATGCGCCTCACGGCTACCACACACCGTCGCAGACCCCCTTGGATCAATGGCTAGAAGGCCCTCACCGGTCGGACGCGGATGATGTTGTCCTTGGCCATATAGCTGCCGGGGGTAGACGTGACCCCTTGGAACCTCCGGTAGACCGCGTTGAGCGCATTGACCTGCGTCGAACTCCAGTAGTTGCCCTGTGCACCAAACCCGCCGACCTGGGACCGCTGTCCGAAGAGGGTGTTCAGTTCGTCCTGCGAGGGCAGGTACCAGTCGGAGTAGCCCCCGCTCGTCACGCTCGCAAC
>CALPZT020000114.1 GCA_943328365.2 Bifidobacterium breve
CCGCGCTGGCCCGGAACCCGGACGGTGCAGATGCGATTGTCGAGGCCCCAGTTCGCCCAGTAGCCGCTGAGCATGCCGGGGCTGAGCCGCTTATAGGAGTTGACGGTCGGGGCTGCGAATGCAGCGAGGGCCTCGTGGTGATGGAGCAGGCCTGCCATGAATTGCCGGGCGAGGGTAGAGATGCCGTCTGGGTCGGCTGGCTCGGCAAACATGTTGTCGCCCGCGGAGTTCGCGAGACTCATGTTCAGGTGCAGGCCACTGCCGACAGCGTCGGCGAATGGCCGTGCCATGAAGGTGGCGTCAATACCGCGACTGCGCGAGACCTCGTGGACGAGCTCGCGAAAGAGAAGCGCAGCGTCGGCTGCAGCGCCGGCCGGCTGGTAGTGCAGCGCTGCCTCGACCTGGCTCGGGGTGAACTCCGCATTCACGCCCTCGACCTGAAGGCCCGCGAGTTCGGCGAGCTCGGCGATGGCCTCGAGGGTGCCGGACGGGTCAGCCCCGGCCCCGATGCCGTAGACACGATGGTCTGGGACCGGGAGCTTGACGAGGGGTCTGCGCGAGGCGAGGAGGAAGAACTCCATCTCGAATCCCGACATCGGGGTGAGGCCCCTCGCCGCCCAGCGGCTGCAGATGAGCTGAAGCTGGCGACGGGAGTCGAGCGGCAGGGGCTCGCCATTCGTCCGGTAGAGCGAGGCCATCGCGGTGCGACGCCCGCCCGTCCATGGGCGCAGCGTGTCGAGATCGACGCGAGCCTCCATGTCGGGGAATCCAGAGCTCGTCGAGTAGGTGGGCACGTCGAGGAACTCGAGGTCGAGGCCCTGGACCATCACGGTGATCGCGTAGTGGGTCGGGTGATCGAGGCGGTTGGGCGGCACGGTCTTGCCGTGGGTGAGCCCGAGCAGGTCGGGGAAGATGACGTCGATCTGGTCGGTCACGTCAGATCGCCTCTCCGGCGGCCACGCCAGCCAGCCGACCCTCGTCAACGACCTGATGAGTGTCGAGGAAGACACTGCAATTGCGCATCGGGATATCGAAATGGCAGACGCTGAAGCGCTCAGCGTTCTCATTCGCTCCGGTGCTGTACATGAAGTTGCCCTCGAAGGCACGCGCTTCGGTGCCATTGACCTGCGAGCGGTCATACAGCTCGAGGTAATCCCAGCGGGCCGACGGGTTCATGCCCCAGCCGACATGCGAGGTCGCGTAGGCATCCTGATCGAAGGCCGACATGTAGGACTTCAGCATCTCGGTCTGGTAGCCGTCGCCCTCGATGGCGACGACGAAGTCATCCTCGATGGTGAACGTGATCGGCGATTGGACATAGTGCTTGAAGGTGATGTTCACATCTCCGGGCGCGAGCACGACGGTGCCATTGACCCGGTGACGAGCGGGGAAGGCGAGGACGAGGCCGCCGGGCCAGTGCGCGATCGAACCCGGCCCTGAGATGACCCCGGTCGAACCGGCGGTGAACGCGCCGTCGAGTTCGATGTGCAGGTCGGTGCCGGCGGCACTTGTCACATGCATCGCCTTCGCCCGCGTGAGCACATCGTGCGACGTGGCGACCCGGTCGGCCATGCCCGTGTCATGGGGGAGACGCTCGAAGACCTCAGGGTGCTCATTGCTGATCATGAGCACGCTCGTGCCGGCACCGAGGATCGCTCGCAGCTCGCGGGAGTGGAGAAGACCTTCGACGGTGATGTCGATGACGAAGGCCACGGACGAAAGGGCGGCTACCGCGCCGGCCTGGCCACTGAGGGCAAGCGACGTGCCAGTCGACCGCAAGGCAACCGGGGTGGAGCTTGCCGGTGTGCGCATGACGACCTCGAAGGGCTTTGCTCCGAGGGACTCGGCGGCCAGGATCGCGGTGGCGACGAGTTCAGGACGACTCGAGCTCTCGGAGAGGACGACGCATTCATCGCCGGGGCCCAGGCCATTGAGCCGGAACTGCTCGGCGAATCGCGCGATCCAGCGCCATTCGGTCGGGGTGCTCGAACCGCTCATGTGCGCTCCCAGTGATGTGCGATGGCCTCGTTGACGGCGTCGGGTGCTTCGAGGTTGAGGAGATGTCCCGCGCCGGGGATGACGACGAGGTTGGCATTCGGCATGAGATCGACGATCGCCTGAGCGTATGCCGGTGACGTTTCATCATCGCGCTCGCCGACAAGGACAAGTGTTGGGATCTCGATGGTGGGCAGGATGGCGCGGGAGTCGTGCGTGGTGATCGTTGCTAGCGATGCGAGGAGCCCGTCCATCGGCACCCGTTCCATTGCCTCGACGGCCTCGGGCACGACATGTGCGGCATCGGGCCCTGCGAGCGAGGCAAGGATCGCCGGAGCAGCCGCTGCCGGAGACCCGAAGGTCTCGAGGCCGGCGAGGCGGGCGGCCCGCCACTCGACCGGGTCTGTGCCGTCGAGGCCGAAGGCCGGGCTGGTGCAGAGCAATGTGAGGGAGCGGACGAGTTCGGGGAAGCGATGTGCCGTGTACTGGGCGATCATCCCCCCGAAGGACATCCCGACGAGGTCGACTGGTGCATCGGGTGAAACCACGCGAATGAGGGCTGCCGCGCGATCCGAGTAGTCATCGAACGTGGGGGCCGATATCGGCGCGGACGCTCCGTAGCCGGGGCCATCCCAGGCGACCACCCGATGATGCGCCGACAGTGGGCCGAGCTGCGGCCGCCAGGCGATGCGGCTTCCGCCGAGACCATGGAGGAGTACGGCCACTCGGGGGCCAGCACCCGCCTCGCGCCAGGCGGTGGGCGCGGAGTCGACGTCGAGCACGGACACTTCGTCTTCCATTCCCGAACGGTAGAGGCAGACGACCGAAAAAGTCAACGATGTTGACATTTGAGATCGGGATCAAGCGCTGAATGCGCTGCCTCGACTACTCCAAGCCGCGAACCATGCCGTAGACGCGCGTGCGCAGCTCGGCAAACCGATGGTCGTTGCGAGTGGCCATCTGCGAGCGAGGGAAGGGAATCTCGACCTTCACGACATCTCGGACAGCGGCGGGCTTGCCGTGCAGGACGACGATCTCATCGCTGAGGTAGACCGCCTCGTCGATGTCGTGGGTCACCATCACGGTCGTGATCCCGAAGTCATCGCGCACCTTGAGCACGAGGTCCTCGAGGTCGAAGCGGGTCTGCGCATCGACCGAGGCGAAGGGCTCGTCCATAACGAGGATGCTCGGCCGCACTGCGATCGCTCGCGCGATCGACACGCGCTGCTGCATGCCGCCGGAGAGCTGCCACGGGTAGGAGCGCTCGGTGCCGGTGAGCCCGACCTCCGCGAGGGACTCCTGAACTCGCTCTTGCACGGCACTCCGCGACATCTTGGCGCGGCGCAGGGGGAGCGAGATGTTCTTTGCCACCGTGAGCCACGGCATGAGCGAGCGCGTGTAGTCCTGCAGCACGACCGCAAGCCCTTCAGGCGACGAGGTAAGACGTTCACCGCGAACGTGAATTTCGCCACCGGTGGGAGACGCCAGCCCGGTGAGAAGTCGCAGGAGGGTGGTCTTGCCGACGCCCGAGGGACCGACAATCGACACGAAGTGGCCCTCGGCTACGTCGTAGGAAACATGGTCAAGGACATGATTGACGCCGTCAGGCGTTGGGTAGTCCATCGTCACGTCTCGAATCGAGATCGCTGGGATCGTCACATTGGCTCCATCACCTAGGAGAGTTTCTTCTGGCCGTAGTACCAGCGAAGCGAGAGTCGCTCGACGAGATCGAACACGATATTGAGGAGGTAGCCGAGGATTCCGAGAAGCACGACACCGGTCCAGGCGTCAACGATGAGGAACGAGTCGGTGGCGATAAGCGTGAATGCCCCGAGACCGAATCCTGAGCCGAGAACCTCGGAGGCGATCGTGACGACGAAGGCGATCTGAAAGCCAACCTGCAGACCGGAGAAGACGGTCGGCATTGCACCGGGGAGCCGGACTCGCCAGAGAATGGCACTCGGTGAGAGCCGGAAGGACTGTGCGGTGTCAAGGACAACGAGGTTCGTCGAGCGAACCCCCTCAATTGTTGCGAGCAGGATCGGGAAGGAGGCTGAGAATGCGATCGAGGTGATGCGCATCTGTGCGTCGAGGCCGAGAAGGAGGATGAAGATCGGCACGAGGGCAACCGGCGGAATTGACCGGATGAAGTCGACAATCGGCTCGACGTACCGAGTGCCGCTCCGTGATGCGCCGATGAGCGTGCCCGCAGGGATGGCGATGACCACAGCGATCAGGAAGCCGATGAGCAGATTCCGAATGCTCGGCACGACATGGACAGGGACGAGTTCGAAGATCCAGTTGACCTTGAATTGCTCCCAGATCACCGAAAGCGGCGGAAAGAACGGATTCGTTGACTCGGCGCTCGCATTCCACCACCACGCAACGAAGACAATCGGGAGCCATGCTCCAATGAGGACGGCAAGCAGCCAGCGCCAGAACCGTGTCATCGCCCGCTCCAGAAGATGATGCGGCGCTGGCCGCGGACGATGAGCCGCGACATGAGGATCCCCAGGATGCCGAGTGCGAGGAGGACGCCGTAGGTCTTCTCGACCTGCCCACCGCTCTGGAGCCTCATGAGCAGGTTGCCGAGACCTGGCGCCCCGCCGACGAGGCCAGCGACAACGGCAACGATGAGGGCGGCGGAGGCTGCCAGTCGAATCGCGACGGCTATCTGGGCGGAGGCGCTGGGCAGGCGGGCATAGAGGAGTTGCTGGAGGATGCCGAATCGATAGCAGCGCATCGTCTCGAGGAGCACCGGGTCGGTATCGCGAACCCCGTAGGCGGTCTGAATCGCGACGGCGAAGACATTGGCGAAGATGACGAGCACCACGCCCATGGTGATGTTCGGCCCGATGGCGAGGATGGCGATGGGGATGATGACGATCGGGGGAATGACCTTGAAGAAGTCGAACGTGAACTTGGTCGAGCGGTACGAGAATCGGCTGAGCCCGATGAGCAGGCCGAGCGGGACAGCGATCACGATCGAAATCACGAAGCCGATCACGGCCATCTGAAGCGTCTGCCCGACCGCGGCCCAGAACGTGGAGTCGGTGAGCAGGCTAGCCAGACCGGCGATCGCCTCAGATGCCGTTGCGAAGGAGTCGCCTGCCAGTGGCCCGAACGATCCGATGAGCTGCCAGATGAGCAGCGCAATGATCGTTGAGATCACACCTGCCGGAATCCGGCGGATGATCCCTGGCAAGGCGACTCCTTCGCGGTAGAGCGGGTAATGGTGCTACGGCAATTACGGCTTCGGACGATACTGCTTGATGAGCAGGCCCTTGATGTCGAGCGGTGCCTTGAGGAACCCGAGCTTGAGCATCTTCTCTGCCGGCGCCTTCAGGTCGCGCGCGACGATTGTGGACGGGAAGTACGACGGATTCGAGGCGCGAGCCGTGGCGAGGTCAATCTCGGTGAGCGGCAGTGATGCCTGAAGGATCTTGTCCCAACCCGCCTTGGTCGAAGCAAACTTATTGACCTCGTAAATCGACTTCTGGAAGGCGAGGATTGTCGCCGGGTTCTTCGCCGCATAGTCGGCAGTGGTAACCCACATCCCGATTGCGCTCTCATCGTCGAAGAATGCAATGCCGGGTGAGCCAAGATTCGTCATGCCGGCCGCGATGCAGGCCGAGCCGAAAGGCTCGACCGTGAAGCCAGCGTTCGTCGTGCCGTTCTTCACCGCATCGACGACCTGCGGGAAGGGCAGGGTGACGAAGTTGATGGTTGACGGATCGCCCCCGGCGTTCTTCACTGCCTGGGCGATCGTGACCTCGCCCTGAGCCCCACGAGCCGGCACTGACACGGTCTTGCCGCTGAGATCCTTGAAAGACTTGATCCCCGAGGTCGGTGAGATGCATACGCCGGTGTCGTCGAGCTTCTTGGCGAGCG
>CALPZT020000115.1 GCA_943328365.2 Bifidobacterium breve
CGACGCGAGTGGCTCGACCTCGCCCGAAAGGTCGAGGCGCTCGGCTATTCGACCCTGTTCCTCGCCGATCACTACCTCGGACCAGGCGAGCTCATCGAGCCCACCGGTCACCGGGTCCAGACCCTCGCTTCCATCCCCGCCATGGCTGCAGCGGCGGTCGTCACGGAGACCCTTCGCATCGGCTCCCGAATGACGTGCGTCGGCTACCACCTGCCGTCCGTCCTCGTGAAGGAGATGGCATCGATCGACGTGCTCTCCGAGGGCAGGCTCGAGATCGGTCTCGGTGCAGGCTGGCTCGCGAATGAGTACGAAGCGCTCGGCATCCCATTCGAGGCGGCCGGACGCCGGATTCAACTCCTGCGCGAGACCACCGAGCTGATGCTGGCTGCCTACTCGGGTCAGCCGCTCGACTACCGCGGCGAGCAGGTTTCCTCGTATGGCTACACCGCTGTCCCGCCGACCATTCAACGGCCGCATCCGCCGATCATGATCGGGGGAGGGGCGCCGAAGGTGCTCGCGCTCGCGGGTGAGCTCGCCGACATCGTGAGCATCAACTTCAACAACAGTGCGGGGGTCGTCGGAGCGAACAGCATCGCGAGCTCCACTGCCGATGAAACCGACAGGAAGATCGCCTGGGTGCGCGACGGCGCTGGCGACCGCTTCGGCTCGATCGAACTCGAGACCGCCTGCTACTTCGTTTCGGTCGACGGTGTCTCTGAGATCACGGCTGAATCGCTCATGT
This sequence comes from Bifidobacterium breve, assembly GCA_943328365.2. Classification (GTDB taxonomy): domain Bacteria; phylum Actinomycetota; class Actinomycetes; order S36-B12; family S36-B12; genus WLND01. Next base: position 743 of record CALPZT020000115.1, read on the forward strand.
CCCGCACGAACCTCAGTCGCGCTGAACTCGTCGATTTCCCGCATGCAGCGGTCGGCAGTGTCGCCGAAATCTGCGAGGCGCTCATCCGCAGGCGCGAGCGCTACGGCTTCTCCTACATCACCGTCGGCGACGCGAATATCGATGCATTCGCCCCTGTCGTCGCCCAACTCACCGGAAAGTAGCCATGACCAAGGACTATTCGCTCGCCCACCTGTCGATGATCGAGGTACCGCCGATCGAACTCGTGCGCGCAGCTTCGTCCGCCGGCTTTCAGCACACGGGCTTTCGGCTGACGCCGACCTCCTCCGGCGTCGACCATGACATCCTCGGAAACGGGGTGGCGATCCGGGAGTTGAAGGCGGCCATCGATGATTCGGGTATCGGGATTCTGGACCTCGAGGTCATCCGAATCAAGGAGGACGGCCCCACGCTCGACCCGACCGGACTCTTCGAGGCCGCCGAGTACCTCGGAGCCCGCTACGTCATCACCACGCTCGAGGATCCGAATCCGGAGCGCCGTGTCGCATCACTCGCCCTCCTCGCCGAGCAGGCCGCCGAGTACGGGGTCGCACTGTCTGTCGAGTTCATGCTCTTCTCAGCGGCCCCGACCCTGCAGGATGCGTGCGAGGCCGTGCTGGCGGCAGGTGCGCCGAACGTGGTCGTGCTCGCCGACATCCTGCACCTGACCCGCTCCGGTGGCACCCCCGACGACATGCTCGACTACCCGGCCAGGCTCTTCCCGTACGTGCAGATCTGCGGAGCCCACGGAGCAGGTGCTGCGCCCGATGCAGCAACGGCACGAGCCGAGGCAGTGACTGCGCGACTCATGCCGGGCGAGGGCGACCTGCCTGTTCGCGAGTTCACCGAGTGCATCCCAGCAGGCGCAATACTGAGCGTCGAGAGCCCGCTGGCGGGGCTGGGCAATCCTGCTGATCCTGCAGCGCTCGCCGCGGACCTTCTGGCATCGGCACGACTGGTCAGCGAATGAAGGGGGCGCGTGCATGACGACATCAGCAGCCACGGTCATCGAGGTTGACGGCCTCGCGAATGCGCGCGACCTCGGCGGCATCACGACCGCTGACGGTCGTGTGGTGAAATCCGGCGTGGTCGTCCGCTGTGACAACCTGCGCAGCCTTACGACGCAGGGCCACATTGATCTCGTCACCCTGGTCAGCCCTCGCACGGTCATCGACCTCCGCACCGAACCCGAGGTCGCGCATGACGGCTACGTCCTCGCCGACGAGTCGATCACCGTGCTCAACTTCGCGATGCTCCCGCTTTCCGGCATCTCCCAGGAGCAGATCGATGCCGGTGCGTGCGACAACCTCATCGACGACTACATGGGTCAGATCGAGGTCAACGGAGACTCGGTCATGATGGCATTGCGCGAGATTGCCTCGGCTGACCGTCATCCGGTCGTCTACCACTGCACTGCGGGCAAGGACCGCACGGGCATCGTCACGGCGATGCTCTTGGCAATCCTCGGCGTCGATCACGAGACCATCGCGGCCGACTACCACGTCACGACGGCGAACATGGTGCCGATCATCGAGCGGATTCGCAGCGCTCAGGTCTACAAGGACAACGGCCTCGCCGCTGCACCTGCCTGGATTTTCGCCTCAGACCCCGAGACGATGCTCGCCTTCCTCGATCGAATGACGGCGAAGTACGGCAGCGCCGAGGCGTGGGCGCTGCAGCGTGGGCTGACTGCCGAGGAGATCGATTCGATCAGGGCCCTGCTCCTCGACTGACCGCATCACCAGGCGGCACATGATCGGTGAAGGCTGCCCTACTGAGCTGCTCTACTGAGCTGCCCTACTGGATCGTCTCGCCGCCGTCGACGACGAGCGTGGCCCCGGTCATGAAGCTGGCATCGTCGCTGAGCAGGAAGCACACGACTGCGGCGAGCTCATCGGCTTTCGCGATCCGCTTCAGCGGAATGTTCGCGCCGAAGATCTCAGCGCCCTTCTCCAGAGAGCCCCCGCGTGCGAGCATGATGGGCTCGGTCATGCCGGTCTGAGTGCGCCCGGGAGCAACGCAGTTCACTCGCACGGCAGGGGCCGCCTCGAGGGCAAACTGCCGAGTGAACCCGGTGATCGCGGCCTTCGCGGCGCCATAGGGGACGTTGAGCTTCTGCCCGACGACCGCCGCCGTCGAGGCGATGGTGACGAGCGAGCCGCCGCCTCGCGACTGCATGACGGGGTTCGTGTACTTGGCGGTGAGAAAGGTGCCGCCGACATGCACCTCCATCATTCGGTTGAAGCGTGCTGAATCCCACTCGGAGATGAGGTCGAACTCGGCGTGCCCGGCGCAGGCGAGGACGACATCGATGCCGCCGAGCTGGGCGACCGTGGCGTCGACGGCTGCCTGAACCTGGGCCTCATCGGCCACATTCGCCGCTAGGCCGATGCAACCCGGCAGGTCGGCGGCGACTGCCCTCGCCTTGGCAAGGTCGAGGTCGACAATCGCTGCGCGGCCGCCCTCGGCCACGACGCGTGCGGCAGTGGCTCGGCCGATGCCGCTCGCGCCACCGGTGACAAACAGGATCTTGTTCTCGAATCGCATGGAAATCCCCTCGGATGCTGTGTGAGTGCGCGTGAAACGTCAGTGCGCGGCTGAGGGGGAGTCGCTCGGGCGTGCGCCTTCAGCGGCCTTCCACATCTTGGCGCTGTCGAATCCGATGCGGGTGACGGGGTTGAGTTCGAGGATGACGCGGCCGGGTGAGTCGAGCATCGTGCGGAAGGCCTCGGCCTTCTCTGGCTCGCCCGGGCGCATCGCGCTCGCGAACTCCGGGAGGATCCGGTCGAGGGTCTCGCGGTCGCTGTGCACGGTCGCGTTGCACTTGTAGGTGATCGAACGGCGCTCCTTCACCGAGGAGCCCTTCGAGGTCACGGCAATGCTCACGCGCGGATCCTTGCGGATCGAGGCGATGCGCGGACGCTCCTCGCTCGCGGTGAGCCAGAAGGTGCCGTCGCGGTAGATGAAGTTGACGATGACCCCCATGGGCCAGCCTTCCTTGCCCGACCAGATGAGCGTGCATTCGATCTGCGCTGTGAGTAACTCCAGTTCATCATCAGTATCAAGGCTGTAGGACTTGACGTCCTCCCAGTTCTTTGCCTGTGCTGAAGACACGTGTTTCCTCTCAGAATGCGGCGAATGCAATGCCCGTAAGCGTGTCACAGATGGGGGTCAATTGCTAGAGAGTCCTTGCATAAACTAGAAAGGGTGTCTAGTTTCATCGGTGGAGGTCCGTCTCGCAGCACCGTCCGTCCTGCACCGTCCGTCCTGCCTCGTCCGTCCTGCCTCGTCCGTCCTGCCTCGTCCGTCCTGCCTCGTCCGTCCTGACCCTTCCGCTTCATCCTTCTAGGAGCCCACGTGCCGCTCGATCTGCAGACCATCTCCGATCGGATGGAAATCGACGATCTCCTTGTCCGCTACTCACGGGCGATCGATACCAAGAATTTCGCCGAGCTGGAGAACCTGTTCATCCCGGATGGCGAGTACGACGCGGGTAGCCTCGGCCATCCAACGAGCGCGAAAGCCATCCGAGCAATGATCGAATCCGCCATCGGCGGGCTCGACGCGACGATGCATCTCGTGGCCAAGAGCCTCATCGACCTCGACGGCGACACCGCCGAGGTGCGCACGTACCTCGTCTCCCAGCACATCCGCGAGTCGACCCCCGGCCCGGTGAAGCACTATTTCATCGGAGCCGAGTACGCAGACCGAGTCGTTCGCACGGCGGAGGGCTGGAAGTTCGCCTATCGTCGCCTCGACCGAATGTGGAAAGAGGGCGATCGCTCCGTCATCGTCCGCGACTAGCCTTCGACCCACCGCCTACCGCCCACCACCCACCACCACCCACCACCCGCAGGCACGTCACCGAACTGAGCAAGGGAGTCACCATGGACCGTTGGATCGCCGACACGCAGCCGACCGAGCGCTTCCCCATCTTCACGCGCGGCAATGCCGACGAGGTAGGGCCCGATCCCTTCACCCCGCTCAACTGGTCGCTGCCCTGGGAGCAGGGCGTCGTGCCCGGCACGGCGTGGGGGTGGATCCACCTCGGCACGTTCAAGGAGCACGAGTTCCTCTGGACTCAGCCCGAGACCTACGGCTCGTGGGGCGGCTACTTCTACAACCAGGTGAGCGTCGGCCGAGTCTTCGGCCACCGCATGCCTGGGCTCACCGCCGACGCGATCGACGTGAGCTTCTTCGGCCAGAACCCAGCCGTCCCGAAGTACGTCGAGGATCCGCGCGACAACGACGAGGAGTGCTCGGCGGCCCTCGGCGCGGCCTTCGCCGGGATCCTCGGCAACAGCCAGCAGCCGATGCTCGACGAGTTCGTTGCCCAGGTGCAGGCCTGGGTCGCGTCGCGGCCGGACCTTGCTTCCGTGAGCGACGCCGAGCTCGTCGAGTACGGACGGGTCATGGCCAAGCGGCAGAACCGCACGTGGGATGTCTACGCGCAGGTGGTCGTCGGCGCGACCGTCGGGCCGGCCATCGTGCAGGGCATCGCCGATGCGGTGGGCAAGCCTGAGCTCGGCATCACCATCTTCGCCGCTCTCGGCGAGGTCGCATCGGCTGGAGTGCCTGAGCGCATCTGGGAGCTCTCCCGGATCGTGAACGCCTCGCCGGAGCTGGTAGCCGCGTTCGATGCCGGTGTGGGCGGGCTGCACGAGCGGCTCGCCAGCACCCCTTCAGCGTCCGAGTTCAACTCGACGTTCGCGGCGCTGATCGACGACTTCGGCCACCGCGGCGTCAATGAGTGGGAGCTGAGCGCCGACACCTGGAAGATCAATCCGACCCTCGCCTACGACATGATCGACCGTGTCCGCAGGCAGGACGACAGCATGTCGCCGGCAATCCGCTCCGCGCAGGCGATGGCAAGCCGGATTGCGGCCGAGGCCGAGCTGACCGCGATGGTGGCGGGCAATGATGAGTCCGCAGGGATGCTCGCCGCCGGTATCAACTCGGGCCAGGCCTCGTACCGCATGAGGGAGGCGGGCAAGAACGCCGCAGTGAAGCTGTTCCACGAGCCGAAACTGGCGTTCCGCGAGCTCGGCCGGCGCATGCACGAGCGCGGCTCGATCGCTGATCCGATGGACATCTTCATGCTCCTGTACTCCGAGC
>CALPZT020000116.1 GCA_943328365.2 Bifidobacterium breve
CCATGGCGCTCATCGGCATCTTCTACGGTGCGTTCGTCGCCCTGAGCCAGCAGGATATGAAGCGGCTGTTCGCCTACTCCTCGATGTCGCACTTCGGCTTCATCGCACTCGGCATTTTCGTGTTCACCACGATCGGCGAGAGCGGATCCGTGGTCTACATGGTGGCTCACGGCCTCTCGACAGCAGCCCTGTTCCTCACCGCCGGGTTCCTCATGTCGCGTCACGGTGGGTCGAGCCTGATCTCGGACTACTCGGGCGTGAACAAGCCGGCGCCAGTCTTGGCCGGGTTCTTCCTCTTCGCTGCACTGTCGTCGCTGGCCCTGCCTGGCCTCGTGTCGTTCGTCGGAGAGTTCATGGTGCTCCTCGGCGCCTTCCAGAAGTACATGTTCGTCGGTGCGCTCGCGACCCTTGGCATCGTCATCACCGCCGCGTATGTGCTTCGGCTCTACCAGCGCACGATGACCGGGCCCACGACGCCGGCACTTGCTGGGATGACAGATCTACGCGGACGCGAGATCGCGGCGCTCATGCCGATCGCTGCGCTGACACTTGTCCTCGGCCTGTTCCCGGCGCCAATCCTCAATGTCATCAATCCGGCTGTCGGAACCCTCATGACGACCATTGGCGTCACCGATCCACCAACGACGCTGAATCCAGGCACCACCGCTGAAGGGACCCAGGAGTGAACGCGGTCAGCACCGGCGTCACGGCACTCGTCGGACGATTCGCCGAGGAGACTCCGTTCGAACTGCCGGTCATCGACTACCGATTGATCCTGCCAATCGTCATCGTCCTGACGGCGGGTGTTGTCTCGGTGATCATCGAGGCATTCGCGCCGCGACGCGCTCGCCGGCCCTTGCAGCTGACACTGGTCTTCGGGAGCCTGATCGCGGCGTTCATCGCGGTCATCGACCTCGCGCAGACGCAGGCGATCACTGCCGCTGGTTCGATCGCGGTCGATGGCCCGGCGCTCGTGATGCAGGGCAGTCTCATCGTCTTGTCGCTGCTCGGCGCACTGCTCATGGCCGAGCGCATGGTCGATCCCAGCGGCGATGCGTTCGCACCACGTGCTTCCGCGCTGCCCGGTTCGGAGGATGAGAAGCAGTTCGCTGCGCGTGGCTACCTGCAGACCGAGGTCTGGTCGCTGTTCCTGTTCTCGGTGGGCGGCATGATGCTGTTCACTGTCGCGAACGATCTCCTCATCATGTTCGTCGCGCTTGAGGTCATGTCGTTACCGCTGTACCTGCTCGCCGGCCTTGCACGCCGCCGCCGGCTGCTCTCGCAGGAGGCAGCGATGAAGTACTTCATCCTCGGTGCCTTCTCGTCCGCGTTCTTCCTCTATGGCGCGGCGCTCATCTACGGCTACGCCGGGTCGATCGATCTTCCGGCGATCGGAGATGCACTGAGTGCGAAGCCGGGTGAGGGGTCGCTCGTCCTCATCGGATTGGGTCTTCTCCTCATCGGTCTGCTGTTCAAGATCGGAGCGGTGCCCTTCCACCAGTGGACCCCTGACGTCTATCAGGGCGCCCCGACGCCGGTTACCGGCTTCATGGCTGCCACGGTGAAGATCGCCGCCTTCCTCGCGCTGTTCCGGGTCCTGTACGTCGGATTCGGGGGCATGCGCTGGGACTGGATGCCGATGCTCTGGATCATCGCGATCCTTACCATGCTCGTCGGGTCGATCATCGCGATCACGCAGAGCGATATCAAGCGGATGCTTGCCTACTCATCGATCGCACAGGCTGGCTTCATCCTCGTTGGTGTCATCGCTGCCAGCCCGGCTGGCCTTGCCGGGGCGATGTTCTACCTCATCTCGTATGGCTTCACGACAATCGGTGCATTTGCGGTGATCACACTGGTCCGCGACGGCAACGGGGAGGCGACACATCTGTCGAAGTGGGCTGGGCTCGCGAAGAAGTCGCCACTGGTCGCGACGCTGTTTGCGGTCTTCATGCTCTCCTTGGCCGGTATTCCGCTCACGAGCGGGTTCATCGGGAAGTTCAGCGTCTTCACAGCGGCGATTGCGGCCGGAGATGTCTGGCTGGTCATGGTCGCGGTTCTCGCATCGCTCATCGCGGCCTTCTTCTACATTCGGGTGATCGTGCTCATGTTCTTCTCCGAGCCGAATGAGCAGACCGCTGTCGTGGTCGTTCCCAGCGTGTTCACGACCATCGCCCTTGCTGCTGCCGCCACGATTACGGTAGTGCTCGGCATCGTTCCTCAACCGTTGCTGGAGTTGGTCGAGAATGCCGATATCTTCGTCCGGTAGTACCGTGGCGGCATGAGCCACCAGTCGCTGGAACTGCTCTCGCCAGATCCTGCCCTTGAGGAGTCCTTGGCGGTGGGCCTCGCTCTGGTCGAGCATGAACTGCGCGAATCGGTGCGGTCCTCGTCACCGTTCATCAACGAGGCCGCCGGATACCTTGTCGACGCTGGAGGCAAGCGGTTTCGTCCCCTGCTCGTCCTTCTTGCGGCTCAATTCGGTGATCCGACGAGGCCCGAGGTCATTCGGTCGGCGGTATCCGTCGAACTCACGCACCTCGCGACGCTTTATCACGACGATGTCATGGATGAAGCTCCGCTACGCCGGGGAGCAACGAGCGCAAATGCCCGCTGGGGCAATTCGGTGGCGATCCTCACGGGGGACTTTCTCGTCGCGCGAACCTCGGCCATCCTCGCCGATCTCGGCCCTGAAGCGGTGCGCATCCAGGCGCAGACCTTCGAGCGGCTGTGCATCGGGCAGATTCTCGAGACAGTCGGTCCGGAGGATGGCGCCGATCCGGTGAAGCATCACCTCGAGGTGCTCGCTGACAAGACAGGCTCGCTCATCGCGGCATCGGGCCGTTACGGAGCACTCATGTCGGGGGCAGACCCCGAGACAGTCGAGGTGCTCGCCCGATTCGGCGAGTGCATCGGGGTCGCCTTCCAACTGGCTGATGATCTCGTCGACATCGTGAGCGAGACATCGCAGTCGGGCAAGACTCCCGGTACCGACTTGCGCGAGGGGGTCCCGACCTTGGCGGCACTCATCGCCCTCAGCGGTTCATCCCCTGCGGATGCGAGGTTGCGTGATCTCCTGTCGAGGCCGCTGAGCGATGACGCCGAGCATGCTGAGGCACTCACCCTGCTTCGCGGGCATTCGGCTCTGGCTGAGGCACGCGACGAGGCGCGCCGCTGGTCATCCGATGCCCGGAACGTGCTCGAATCGCTCCCGCAGGGGGGCGCCCGGCAGACCCTCGAGCTCCTGTGCGACTACGTGGTCTCACGTACCGGCTGAGCGGCGTGAGCACGGTCGAAACCCTCGACGTTGAGCGGGTCTCCTCGGAGATCGTCGTCGCGCGCCTCAATCGCCCAGAACGGCTCAACGCTATGACCTTCGAGATGTTCGATGCGTTCGCGAACCTGCAGCAGGAGGTCGATAACGACCCGACGGCCCGGGTGCTCATCGTGACGGGCACCGGGCGTGCTTTCTGCGCGGGTCTCGACCTCGACCTCGCTGCGACGCTGCCCGACATGAATGCCGCTGACCTCCTCGCTGGGCAGGAGTCATGGGCGCGCTCGATCGCTGGGTTCCGGCACATGGACAAACCGGTGATCGCTGCGGTGAATGGGGCGGCCGCAGGGGCCGGCATGGCACTTGCGCTTGCCGCTGATATTCGGATCGCCTCACCGGCAGCGCGATTCAATGCTGCATTCATTCGCATCGGACTCACCGGTGGCGACGTCGGCACCTCGTGGCTGCTGCCACGCATTGTCGGCTTCGGCAGGGCGCTCGAGATCCTCATGACGGGGCGCTTCGTCGATGCCGAGGAGGCCCTGCGCATCGGGATGGTCACCGAGATCGCCTCCGAGTCAGACCTCCTCGAACGCGCTGTTGAAACTGCGGAACTCATCTGCAGGAACAGCCCCTTCGGAGTTCGCATGACGAAAAAGGTCCTCCAGGCGAATGTCGACGCATCATCGCTCGACGCAGCGATCGACCTCGAAAACCGTAATCAGGTCCTCGCCTTTCAGACCGACGATATGCGCGAGGCATTCAATGCCTTCCGGGAGAAGCGCGACCCGCGATTCAGCGGTCACTAGATCAGTCAGGTTCGACGACTTCGAGCTCGTTCATCAATGACGGATGACGACTTGTCGTCTCATGGCGCCGCGAGTGGCGGATGATGTCGAATCCGAAAATGCCGAGGGCGATCCATACGAGGATGAACCCCACCCAGCGGCCGGTTGTCATTGCCTCGTGGAAGATCGTGATGCCGAGGATGAACTGAAGGGTCGGCGTGAGGAATTGCATGAGGCCGAGGCTGGAGAGCGGGATCCGCGTCGCCGCGGCCCCGAAGGCGATGAGCGGAATGGCGGTGACGGGACCGAGCATGACGAGCAGGGCGGTCGTGCCCAGACCGCTGTGCACGATGCCTGCAGAGCCTCCATGGATCGCCGCAATGATGATGATGAGCGCGACGGGCCCCAGCACGATGGTCTCGATCGTGAGGCTGGGTACCGACCCCACGTCCACGACCTTCTTCAGCAGACCGTACATCCCGAAAGACGAGGCAAGAATGAGGCTGATCCATGGCGGTTGACCCATCGCGAAGGCGAGGACGAACACCGCCACCACAGCAAGCCCAACGGCGACCCACTGAGGCCTGCGCAGCCTCTCCCGAAGAATGACGACCCCTAGGCCAACCGAGACGAGTGGATTGATGAAGTAGCCGAGCGATGCCTCGACCACCTCATCGGCCTGCACTGCCCAGACGTAGACCCCCCAGTTGATGCTGAGGAACACTGCTGCAAGGGCCAGGAGCCCGAACGTTCGGGTCGATCGCATCGTCCGGAAGCAGTCGCGCCACGTGCGCATGATCCACAGGATGATGGCGAGCAGAACGAGCGACCACACGACCCGATGTGCGACGACCTCAACCGGCGACACTGAATCGAGAAGGGCGAAGTACAGCGGGAACAGGCCCCACAGCCCGTAGGCAATCCCGCCGTAGATGAGCCCGGTGGTGACCTGCGAGCGTCCCCCTGATGAAGCGATGGTCAGGACACGTTCCACGTGTCATTGCCGTTCAGTAATGACTGGAGGTCTCCCTTGCCCTTCTTCTCGGTGACGCTCACCACCTGCTCGCGGAGCAAGCGGTCGTAACTCGGACGTGCGATGTCGCGGAACACGCCAATGGGCGTGTTCTGAAGGGTCCGCGGGTTGGCCAGCCGTGAGAGCGCGAAGGCCAGACCGGGATCCTTGGCATGGGCATCATGCCGCAGGATGGCGTCATCGCCGACGGATGCGACCTCGACGACCTCGATCTGGCCGCTTGCCGTGCGCGTCACACCGAGTTGCATGTCCTTGCCGAATCGAATCGGCTCCCCGTGCTTCAGGCGCATCATCATGTCGTCGCGTGAGTCGCTGTCCTTGAGCGGCTCCCAGGCGCCGTCATTGAAGATATTGCAATTCTGATAGATCTCAATCAACGCCGTGCCCTCATGTGCCGCGGCAGCCGTGAGCACCTCTGTCAGGTGCTTGCGATCGGAGTCGATCGTGCGGGCGACAAAGGTCGCCTCGGCGCCGAGCGCGAGCGAGACTGGGTTGAACGAGTAGTCAAGCGAGCCCTCGGGTGTCGACTTGGTGATCTTGCCCTGCTCCGAGGTCGGAGAGTACTGGCCCTTCGTGAGGCCGTAGATCCGGTTGTTGAACAACAGGATCTTGAGGTTGACGTTGCGGCGAAGGGCATGGATGAGGTGATTGCCGCCGATGCTCAGCGCGTCGCCATCGCCGGTGATGACCCACACCGAAAGATCGGGCCTCGATGACGCGAGGCCAGTGGCGATCGCCGGG
>CALPZT020000117.1 GCA_943328365.2 Bifidobacterium breve
AACCGCAACGTCGAGCGTGCCCGACTCGCAGACGATCTGCGACTCCGCCTGGGCCGCGAGCACATCGGGTGGCATCGGGGGCGTGCAGGCGGCCATGAACAGGGCCGCGAAAGGAACGAGGACGATGCCCCGGGCTCGCATTGACATCCGGGGCATCGTCCTCATCCTTACTTAGCTTGGGCGAATCTAGTTATCGAACAATCACTACTTGATCTTGGCGACGAGTTCCTTCGCCTTTGCCAGGACCTTGCCTGCGACCGGCACGTAGCCGAGCGCGGCGGCGCGGGACGGTCCGCACTTCTGGATTACGTAGTCCTGGAACTGACGGACGCCGAGGCCATTGGCCCCCGAGCCGTCGGTGCGTGCCAGTCCGTAGCTGAAGATCGACATCGGGTATGCCCCGGAGACTGCGACCTTGTAGTCGAGCTGGACGAGACCGCGTGCATCAACGTTCGTCTGGTTCGCGAGGTTCTTCGCGGCCGAGGCCGAGGAGGGAGCGATGAACTCGCCCTTCGCGTTCTGGATGCGCGCTGACGGGTAGCCCTTGGCATCGCCGAGATCGACGTAGCCGATGGTGCCCTCCTTGGCGAGCACATTCGCCATAACACCGGAGTTGCCCTTGCCTGCCACCGAGTTTGACGGGGGCTTGCCGCCAGGGAAGGCGGTCGTCATGTCGTCCTGGACCTTCGGGAAGATCGTCGGCGCCCAGGCATTCAGGTACTGGAGAAAGTTGTTCGTCGTGCCCGAGCTGTCAGAGCGGTACGCGATCGTGATCGGAGTCGCGGGCAGCGCCGCCGAGATGCGCGGGTTGTCCTTGATGATCTCCGGGTGGTTCCAGGTCGTGATGACGCCTGAGAAGATCTTCGCGAGGGTGACCTGCTTGAGCTGGATCGACGAGCCGAGGGTGCGCCCGGTCGTGGCGTTCTTCAGGTTGATCGGAACGGTGATCGCGCCGCCGATGTTCGGGATGTACTCCCAGTCGAAGGTGGGCTCGCCTGAGGAGTACTTGGAGTCCGTCTGCGCAAAGACGAACGTCCCCTTCGAGAAGTTGCCCTTACCGGTGCCGGAGCCGGTCGAGGTGTACTGGATCGTGAAGTTGCTCTGCGATGCGTTGAAGTCCGCGGCACACTGCGAGAGGAAGACGTACGGGAATGACGCGCCGCCACCGGCGACGCTGTTGGCGGCATTTGCCGGAGCAGCGAGTGCAACGGTCGAGGCCACGAGAACACTGGTTGCAACGATCGCAAGGGTGCGACGCACGGTATCTCCTTTGTCATGGAAGTTGCTTACAAACCCCAACGTAGGAGCCGTTTCTTTACGATCAACGTGCTTCCGGTGATGCTCTGACAACGACTCGGTGAACAATCGGGGCCAAGATGAACGGCGGATTAACCGAAGCGGCCATTGACGTAGTCGAGCGTGCGCTCATCCTTCGGGTTGCCGAAGATCTCGGTGGTCGGGCCCTGTTCGATCACGCGTCCCGGCTCATTCTCCGAAGCAAGGAAGAAGGCCGTGTTGTCGGCGACACGCACCGCCTGCTGCATGTTGTGGGTCACGATGATGATCGTGACCTCCTTCGAGAGCTGGCGAACGGTCTCCTCGATCTTCAGCGTCGAGGCCGGGTCAAGGGCCGAGCATGGCTCGTCCATGAGGAGTACATGGGGCTGAACTGCCAGGGCGCGCGCGATGACGAGGCGCTGCTGCTGCCCACCGGAGAGTTCGCCGCCCGCGCGGTCGAGGCGGTCCTTCACCTCGTTCCATAGGCCGGCTGCGGTAAGGGTCTGCTCGACGATGTCGTCATGGTTGCTGCGCTTCATTCCCGACAGCTTCAAGCCGGAGAGGACGTTGCCCCGGATCGTCATGCTCGGGAAGGGGTTCGGCTTCTGGAAGACCATGCCGATCGCGAGCCTGATGTGAACGGGATCAACATCACGCGAGTAGATGTCCTTGCCTTCATAGAGGATCTCGCCAGCCAGTGCTGCCCCGGGGAGGAGCTCGTGCAGGCGATTGAGCGTGCGGATGAAGGTCGACTTGCCGCACCCCGACGGCCCGATGAGCGCGGTGACGGAGTTCTTCGGGAAGGTCATGTTGACCCCCTCGAGCACCTTCCGCTGCCCGAACCACACGCTCACATTGCGTGCCTCCAGCTCGGTGGACGAAGCACTAGCAGGCGTGGCCATCTCGGGCTCCATGACATCGACGCTCTCGAATTCGGCAGTGGACATAGTGTTCTCCATTTCTCTATCGGCCCAAGCGCCCGCGACTGAGCACGCGGGCGAGGGTGAACAGCACAGCGACGAGGATCATGAGCGCAAGCGCGGCGCCCCACGCCCGGGTGACTGCATCCGGGTACGGAAGCGCGACGTTATTGAAAATATAGGTGGGGAGCGACGCTACTGGCGACCCGGTGGGATTGAGAATGGTCTGATCGCTGTTACCGGCGGCCAGGAGAAGTGGGGCGGTCTCGCCAATGATGCGGGCGATGCCGAGGATGATCGCGGTGACGATGCCGGTTCGCGCCGCTGGGAGGACGACCCGGAATACCGTTCGCGCTCGGGTGGATCCGAGTGCAAGGGCTCCCGTTCGCAGTTCATCGGGCACGAGTCGGAGCACCTCCTCGGCAGTTCGCGCAACCGTCGGAAGCATGAGGATCGCGTAGGCAAGGCCACCTGCAAGCGCGCTCTGGGTGAGGGCACCGGTGACGATCAGGGTGGTGAGGATGAACAGACCGGCGACGACTGACGGCACCCCGCTCATCGACTGGACGAAGAACCTCACATACGGAACCGCGCGGCCACGAACCTCGGTGATGTAGATGGCCGTGGCGATACCGATCGGTACGGCAACGAGCGACGCGAGGAACACGATCAGGGCGGTGCCGAGGATCGCGTGCCCGATGCCGCCGTAGTCCAATGGCGTGCTCGGGCTGATGTAGACGTTGTTCTGAAAGATGAACGAGGGCGAGAGCGCCTTCCACCCGCGAACTGCGAGTGATCCGAGCAGCGAGAGCAGGACCACCAGGCTGAACACCGTAGCCCCGATGGCACTCACGATCACGATGGAGTCGGCGATGCCTCGTCGGCCTCGGGTGGCGAGTGCCGCAAGCGCCGAGGCCACGAGCTGCAGCGGGAGGTAGCACGCGACCATGAGGACCGGAGTGGGGATCGTGCTCGTCTGCCAGAGAAACACGATGACGACAGCCGGCAGGACGACGGCCAGGATGACCGAGACCGTAAAGCGCGGGGTCTTCTTGCGCCAGGGATGCTTGGGACGCTGCTCCGCGAGGGCTGGCAGCGTCGACGGATCGAGGGTCTGGGTGCTCACTTCTGCAGCCGTCCTGTTCGGTTGACGATGAGGTTGGCCAGAACGTTGACGATAAGGGTCATGATGAAGAGGAAGAAGCCAGCGGCGAGGAGCAGTTGCAGTTCGTACGGTCCGCTGATCTCACCGAATCTCGACACGATGAGCGTGGCAACCGAACCGCCGCCTGACTCGATGATGTTGTACCAGTTCGTGTCGAAGATGATCTTCAGGACGAAGAAGACCGCGATGGTCTCGCCGAGTGCCCGGCCGAGGCCCAGCATGATGCCGCCGACGATGCCGCCACGGCCATAGGGCAGGGCGACGAACCGCAGCATCGTCCACATTGAGCAGCCGAGCGCCTCCGAGGCATTGATGAGATCCGGTGGTGTCCGACTCAGGACCTCCCGAGTGACCGAGGTAACGATCGGGATCATCATGATCGCGAGGACGAAACCGGCGATGAACGGAGTGCCGAGGAAGTTCCCGGACGTGTTCTGGAAGAGCGGAATCCAGCCGAGGTACTGGTTGAGCAACTCCTGCCAGACCTCGGCGGTCGGATTCAGGACGTAGAAGGCCCACAGGCCGAGGATCACGCTGGGAATGGCGGCCATGAGGTCGATGAGGTTCGTGAGGATCGACGCCAGCCGTTTGGGAGCGAGGAACACCATGAAGATCGACATCATGAGGGATGCCGGCACCGCGATAACGAGCGAGATGATCGCGAGAACGACCGAGCCGTAGAGCATGCCCCAGATACCTGCCGTGGGCGGATCGGTGTTGATGTCCCACGCGGTCGTCGTGAGGAAGGACAGGCCCTGGGTTTGGAGGACCGGGATGGTCTGGGCCCCGAGGAAGATTGCGATGCCCGCGAGCACCGCCAGTGCCGAGAAAGCCGCCACCGTGATGACCCGGTTGAACACTCGATCACCACGGTTCGCCGTCGCAGAGGCAGAGAAGTTGCGGCGTTCCTGCACATCGAGATCCGGCATGGGGCGAGTGTGTCGAAGGCCGGCGTCCACGGAGGGAGACCTGCGCAAACGACGGACGACGACTATATGAACGGACGATGAACTGCCGCGAGGGTTGCGTGCCTTCAGGGGCCCAGAGGCCCTGCACTACTCCCGTTCGACAGTGTTCTTCAGACCCTTCGCGCCCATGCTCACGACGAGGATGCGCACCGGCTCGGTTCCCGTGTTCGTCCCATTGCGCCAGGTACCAACCGCCTCGAGCAGGGCCGTCCCTGCGCGGTATTCCTTCACCAATCCCCCGTCGTACTCGACCGTGAGGGCACCTTCGAGGACGTAGACGTACATCGGTGTCGGGTTCTTCGTCCAGCCGGTCTCCTGGCCGGGTTCGATGACGATGATCGAGCTGGAGACCTGTGCCTTGCCCTTCGTCGGATAGCGGAGCGGCTGGTCGAGGACGGTGAGCCGCTGCGCGTCAAGGAGCATCCGCGAACCGCCCGTGGCCACGGCCCCCTCACTCGGGACCCCTACGGCCGCGGGCTCGTCCGACCCGCAAGCCGTCACGACCATCGCGCTCAGCACCAGAGAAACCGCCAACGACGACCGCAATCTCCGCATATCCGGACGATAGCCGATGGCGCTCGAGACGGGCATGAAATCGCAGTGTGGTTGTATCCGCAGGTGGACATCCTCAGCTGGCTCAAGCCGGCCCGCACCATTCCGGTTACTCGCTGGCGGGCGCCCTCACGATGGCGGGCCAAGCCGCCAACGCTCGGCATCCTCGTGCTCGGGCTCTACCTTTTCGGCACCGGCGACGCACTGCTCGTCGTCTCCGGTCTCGGCGTGAGCCCCTGGACAGTTCTCGGCCAGGGGCTGGGAGATCGGCTGGGCATCTCGATCGGGCTCGCGACGTTCATCGTGAGCGTTGCAGTGCTTCTCCTGTGGATTCCGCTGCGCGAGGTGCCGGGCCTGGGCACCGTCGCCAACGCGATCGTCATCGCGATCGCCCTTCAGGTCGGGGTCATGTTCCTGCCAGACCCCACGAACGTGGTGATGCAGTTCGCCTTCGTCCTGGTGGGCATTCTCATGATCGGCTTCGGCAGCGGGCTCTACCTCACGACCCGACTCGGCCCAGGGCCGCGCGACGGCTGGATGACCGGGATCCACCTGCGCACCGGCTGGCCCGTGAGCGCGGTCCGCCTCTGCATCGAGGTCGTCGTGCTCGCGGCCGGCTGGCTCCTCGGCGGAACGGTCGGCATCGGCACCGTGATGTTCGCGCTCCTCATCGGCCCGTCCGTGGGATACGGCCTCATGCTCGCCGGCGCCATCGGCCGCGACCCAAACGCAGCCGAACCGAACGCCGTCGAACAAGACATGGACTTCCCAGAGCTAGACGCCTAACCCCGTTTGTCCCAAGCGACGGGCCAAACTGCAGAATCCATCCGAATCCGGGCAAAACTCTGCCGCTTGCCCCATGTCATGGGGCAAGCGG
>CALPZT020000118.1 GCA_943328365.2 Bifidobacterium breve
CGATGCGGGCCATCTCCTGCTGCATCGCGGTACTCGAGTCGAGTCCGAGGACGAGGGAACGATCGATCTTGATGATGTCGAAGTCGAAGTCGTCGAGGAGGTCGCGGCTGTCGGCGCCGGCACCATAGTCGTCGAGTGCCGAGGTATGACCGAGGTCGCGGATATCGCGCAGGAATGCGTTCGAGACGTCGCTTGATGGCATGGGGTAGCTCTCGGTGAACTCCAGGGTCATCGGGCTCACATGACTGGCAATCAGCTCGGTGAGCCTGCCGCGACGATGGCCGCTTGCCAGCACCGAGTTGTGGACATTCACCGAGCAGTGCGCGCCGCAGGCACCGGCGAGGGACTCCTTGATCTCGAACTGCCAGGCGAGGATTCGCATGCATTCGTCCATCCCGAGCGAGGAGAAGAACCGCTCGATGTCAGCGATGCCATCGGGTCTGGTGAGGATCTCCCCCGCGATGCGATCGGGCTCGGAGGAAAAGAAGTAGCGCTGATAGAAGGCCTCGAGTTCCACGCCACGAACAGTGATCGCGTTGAGTTTCTCGCCCATGCGGCCGCCCCTATCCGGGCCCGCGTCCAAAGACGGTTATGACCGTCCGGGGCCGTGGCAGCAACGTACCCCCGAAGGGGCCACGGGGGTACGTTGCCCACGAAATTGAAGGACGCGCCAGCACGCGAATGTCCTTCAGCACACACATTCCCGCAACCAGGGGCCGGTGTCCCGTCGAACGCGCGATCAAGACCGGTCTATGACCGATGGCTCCGCGGGAGTGACGAGTCCGATCGACGCTGCCACCGAAACGGCATCTGAACGACTGTTCACGTTGAGCGCCCGATAGAGCCGCAGGGTCTCCTGGCGGATCGTCGACTCGCTGTAGCCGAGGTCGAGCGCGATCGACCGATTCGTCTTCTCCAGGGCGAGCAACTGCAGTACCTGCAATTGACGAGCGGAGAGGCTGACGTCGGCGCGCCGCGGCGGGCCTCCCAGTGGGCCGTCGCTGGGTACGGCGAACAGGCTGCCGGAACGTCGCGAATCAGACTGGCCCACATGCAATTCGAGAAGGCTCTTCACCGCCGCGACGAAAGGACCGCTCGCCGGGTTCGATGGCAGCTCATCGCTGAATGACAGCACGACGACGAGGAGCGGAATCCCGAGCCTCGTCAGCGGCGCCACGATGAGCCCGCTGGCGCCGGCGATCGATATCGGACATGACCCGGTCGCCTCGATGACGTCGATGAGTTCCGGGAACCACACCACCTCATCGGTGCTCATGGCGCGATGCATGGGCGAGTCAAGCTGAAAGGGCACCGATGCAAGCGCCTGAGCCTGCCCACTCGGGTAACCGTAGGAGGAGTGTAGCGAGAGCGACCCATCCGTTACCGGGGCGAAAACAGCAAGCCCGTTGCACTTCCAACTATCGAAGATTCGCAGCACCAGCAGCCTCGCGAGGTCGTCCCAGCTCGGGCTCACGAGGAGGGTCTGTGCAAGGAGCCCGAGGCGCTCAATTCGATCAGGCAGATGCGAGAGCAGTGCATCACTGCGCGCGTTCGAGGCCGAGAGAGCCGATGGCTCCGGCTGGTACCGATCAGTCGACATGTCGCCTCATCTCCGTTAGGTGGTGCGTTTGCGTCCAACAAGTTTCGCCTCGTACAGCGCCGTGTCGGCTGCTGCCAATGCGGTATCGAGTGGCTGGCCCGAGGGCCACTCGGCAACGCCGAACGACACGGCGACGGGGATCCGGTGACCCGTCACCTGAATGTGATCGCACGTGACTGCGGCTTGCGCTCGCGCGAGGATCGGCGCTGAACTGGCGGCGGGAGCGTCGAGGACGACGACGAATTCATCACCGCCCCATCGCCCGACCAGATCGGTGGGCGCCAGTGCACCGGCCAGTCGCCATGCGACCTCGGTGATGAGGATGTCGCCGACCAAATGGCCATAGGCATCGTTCACTGCCTTGAGCCCATCGATGTCGAAGATCGCCACGGTTCGCTGCGAGTCGGCCTCCTGGCTACTCACGAACTTCAGGACGCCCCAACGATTTCGGACCCCGGTGAGTTCGTCGGTCTCGGACATTCGCCTGATCTCGCCCACCGTGGCCGCCTCGCGCTCAGCCGATGACAGGCGCACCTGTAGTCGCTGCCGAAGAACCGAGGCGAACACCGCGAGGATGCCGGCTAGGGCGATGGTCGCAAGACGCAGCGAATCGGAGGCGCCGATCCGCTCTGGCGAGACCAGGCCGAAGGTGACTGCGGCCAGCCAGGTCACGCCGGCGATCATGGCGGTAACGGCGGGACGAGAGAACATGGCAGCGAAGATTGGGACGGCGGCGAGGAGGCCCATGAACGAGGTCCTCGGCCCTTCGACCACCTCTGCCAGCAGGATGAGCGCGAGTCCAACGAGTGGCACGAGAACGCCGAGTGACCACGATCCCAACTCTCGAGCCAATGAGCCCCCCCCCCCCCGTTATTCCTAGACCAGCAATTCCGGCAGCACCTATCGATCATGCTGTCGGAATCAGAGCAAGACAATGGCGACATGCCCAAGCTTCGGCCCCCCTCGGCCTTGAAACTGAAGGTCTATCCGGCTATGACCGATCAATTGGTGCCTGTCGCGTCTCTCCCCTAGTCGCGTCCGCTTTTCCGTGCTTCACGCTCTGCGCGCTTGCGTTCCTCGATTGCCTCCGCCTCCTCGAGCGAAGGCGCGGTGCCCCCGCGGCGCTTCGGCAGCCACCAGGGGTCCTCACCCGGCTTCGGTGCCGGGTAGCGGTCGAGCGTCTGATCGAGAAGCTCAGTCATCCGCGCATGCAGATCGACCGTGAGGGCCTCGGTGTCATCGCCTCGCTTCGGATGCATCGGCTCGCCTATGGTCATCGCCACCGTCTTGCCACGGGAGAAGTCCTTGCGGTCATAGCCGAGGATGCGCTGGCCGCCGAAGACGATCATCGGGATGAGCGGCACATCCGCCGCGATCGCCATGCGAACCGCCCCGTTCTTGATGTCCTTCACCTCGAATGACCTGCTCATCGTCGCCTCGGGGAACACGCCGATGAGCTCTCCCTCCTTTGCTGCGCGCACGGCGTCGCGAAACGCCTGGGATCCTGCCTCGCGATCAACCGGGATGTGCTTCATGCCGCGCATGAGCGGCCCGCCGACCGGATGCCGAAAGATCGCGTCCTTCGCCATGAAGCGGACGAGCCGATGGCCGGCATACTCCGCCGGGAGCCCGGAGAGCGCGAAGTCGAGGTAGCTCGTGTGGTTGATGGCGATGATCGCTCCGCCTGAGCGCGGGATTCGGTCAAGGCCGACGATGTCGAACCGAATCCCGAGGGCAGCGAACAGGGTCTTCGCTGTGAGGATCACCGGACGGTAGACGAGTTCAGCCATGAAGATGAGGCTATCGGCTCTACGGACCCTCACGAGAGGAGTAGCCCGTATTGCCGAGGCTCGGGTTCACGTCGCCTCGACACGGGACTTTCGTCCCAATGGGACGGGCCCATGTCCCCTCACCATTTCGGCATGGCGAGGCGATTCTTAGGCCATGGATGAGACCCTGTGGGCCGGACGTGTCGTTGTGGGGGTCGACGGAAGCCCCGAGTCGAGATTGGCGGCTGACTGGGCCGCAGTCGAAGCCACGGCACGTGGAAGGGGTCTCACCGTCGTCCATGCCGTCCTTCCGCCCGTCGGCTCGTCGTCATTCGGGCCTTCGATGCCGGTCGGCCTCAACGTCATGGCGGAAATTCGCGATGGGGCGCTCGCCGAACTCGACGCCATCGCCGCTTCGCTCTCAGCGCCTGATATCCGAACCCACGTCGAGGTCGGGTCTCCGAGCGGCACGCTCATCGGGGCTTCGGAGACATCGAGCATGGTCGTCGTCGGATCGAGGGGCCAGGGCGGGTTCAAGGGCTTGATCCTCGGCTCAGTGAGCACGCAGGTCGCGACCCACGCGGTGAGCCCGGCGATCGTCGTCCGAGCCCTGCCTGATCCCGGCGCCGACACCGTTGTCGTTGGGATCGACGGCAATCCCGGATCGACTTCCGCGATCGACTTCGCATTCGAGATGGCCAGTCGGCACGGCTGGCGCCTCGTGGCCGTCCACGCCTGGGAGGCGCCTGCCTACGACGTCCTCGTGGTTCCGAGCACGGCCGGCGCGATACCCCTTGACGATCTATCCGCGGAGGAGGCTCGATTGTCAGCCGAGACCCTCGCGGGCTTCACGGCCGACTATCCCGATGTCGTCGTGGAGGAATCCATCGTCCATGGGTCTGCGCGGAGCGCGATCATCGAGGCATCGGCACGGGCAGCGCTCGTCGTCGTCGGAACCCGGGGCCACGGTCAGGTTGTCGGCGCAGTGATCGGGTCCGTCAGCCACGGGGTGCTGCACCATGCACGCGTTCCCGTTGCCGTGATCTCCGGCCGCAGGACAGCGCGAGTCACGCCATGACGCCCTCCCTCGCCGCGGCAGCACCGGGCGCCCGGATCGACAAGGTGATGTCGAAACCCGTACTCACTGTGGAGATCGACGCATCGCTCTGGGACGCCTGGCAACTGCTCTTCGTCTCGGGCCTCAGACATCTGGTCGTGCTCGACACCGACGGCTCACCCCTGGGCGTCATCAGTGACCGAAATGTGCTTGCCCAGCCACCGGCGACCATGGAGCACCTGCAGGCGCGCAGCGTCCGAGACGTGCTCGGCCGCCTGCCACGGCTGAGGGTCCTGCCCAGTGATCATCCAACCGTCGCCGCGGCAATCATGCGCGAGCATTCCGTCGAGGCCGTCGCAGTTGTCGACGTGCGCGAGCGCCTCGTCGGAATCGTCTCCGAGTCGGATTTGGTGAGCTGGCTCGTCCAATAGGCTGCGCTCATGGCTGCCAATGATCGTCTCGTATGGATCGATTGCGAGATGACCGGCCTGAGCGTGCAGGCCGATGAGATCGTCGAGATCGCCTGCATCGTCACCGAGGCCGACCTCACCGAGATCGATGCGGGCATCAGCCTCGTCGTCAAGCCCAGTGACGCGCCGCTCGCCGCGATGGACCCGTTCGTCGTGAACATGCATACCGTCTCGGGCCTTCTCGACGAGATCCCGCAAGGCATCACCCTCGCCGACGCCGAGCAGCAGGTGCTCGACTACATCAAGCAGCACGTGCCCGAGGAGCGCAAGGCCCCCCTGGCAGGCTCGAGTGTCTACGTCGACCGCGGCTTCCTTTCGAAATACATGCCCCTGCTCGATGCCCACCTCCATTACCGGCTCATCGACGTCTCGAGCATCAAGGAGCTGAGCAAGCGCTGGTACCCGCGGGTCTACTACGCATCCCCGGAGAAGACCGGCAACCACCGCGCCCTCGGCGATATCCGCGAGTCGATCGCCGAGCTTCGCTATTACCGCGCCGCCGTGTTCGTCGATCAGCCCGGGCCCGACTCAGAGACCGCAAAGTCCCTCGGGGTCAGCCACGTCGTCGAGCACCTCATCCAGCCGATGGGCGAATAGCCTGCGGCGCAAGGCAATTCAGGCGGACGCCTCTAAGGGCCCTGCGACTGCATTGGCCTGCCGGCAAGCCCTTCGAGGGAGGCAGGTGCGAGCGCGGACCCGAGTTGGGTATCCTTGCCATCTCGCAAGCGCGAGATGACCGGTGAGCGTGCGCACGCATCAACGCCGGGCATGGTGGGTGTAGCTCAGCTGGTAGAGCACCTGGTTGTGGTCCAGGACGCCGCGGGTTCAAGTCCCGTCACTCACCCCACC
>CALPZT020000119.1 GCA_943328365.2 Bifidobacterium breve
CAGCCCAAATACGCGGATGTTTCGGCAAGGGTTGACGTCGTTCAGAGGTCAGCCGTCTGCTTTGCACCCAGTTTCAACGCGCCCTTAGCGCCGGTCGCGGGCGGAAGGTCCACGCACAACGGAGCGACATACGAGATGACGTAGTCGTAGTACGCATTGAACTCCTCCGCCGTCGCCCCCGGATACTCCAGCGCCTTCGCATCAACCTCCGCCGGCGCAGGCTTCACCACCTGGCAATACCCACCCGCGAGTTCCTCAACCGGCAACGACGCCGGATCAACGACCGTCGCCCACTTCTCATCCGGAACGCCGGTCGGCCTCGGCGGATTCCAGCCCGCATCCGCCGACGAACCGCTGGAACCGCTGCAGCCAGCGAGCAGGAGCGCACCGCACACCGCCAGCGACCCTACGACAGCACGCACATCAACGCCCATGACGATCTCCTCACCCGGCCCGTCCCATGCATTGCGTTGGACACTACATGCCGCATTCAGGTTGGCGCCACAACTTATTCGCACCGGACTGCCAACGGACCCGCCGTGGAGCCTACTCGTCAAGAGGTTGATGAACCAGGGGTTTCGCCGTTGATCCGGGCCGCCCTCACGACCTCAAGCTCCCGCAGGCGACTGTCGAGACGCTCGGCGGTCGCCGCATCGCAGGGGAGCCCGTAGGCGGCCGTGACCGTCGCCCCGAGATCGGCCCGGTAGTCATGACCGAGGCTCTTGAAGTCGCCCGGCTTGATATTGGTGGCGAAGAACGTGTCGACGAGGGCCTCCGCCCACGTGATGCCCGGCTTCCAGCTCATCGTCGACGGGACGTTGCGGCCCCGCGTGCCGTCAGAGGGGAGCCACGCCGGACGGTTCAGGAGCAGCTCCGGGCGGAACCGAACGACCGGATCGCCGTCGTGCTCGAGGAACCAGACCCTCGGCCGCCGGCCATCGAACTCAGCAGGAATCTGCTCGGGACGGTCGATCGTGATCGACTCAGCGGCGCACAGGGCATGGAACACATCGGCCGGCTTGCCGCCGGGCGTGCCGACCCAGAGCGCAGCCACGACTCCGTAGTGGTCGAGGTCGAGCGGGCCGGCCGACACGGCCGCCTCCTGCACCTTCGCGCCAAGACTCTCGCCATAGAGCAGAATCCGCGGCGACGCCGCGCGAACCGAGCACTCCTCGCGGATAGCGTCGAGGAGCAGTCGCTGGGTCTGCGCGGCCATCGCGACCTTGCCGAGGGAAAGGAACGAGGGCAGGAGCCCGTAGCCGATCGCGACCGAGGCGCAATCGCCGCCGGTGAGGATCTCGAGGACATCGACCGGCGTTGCATTCGCGTAGCCGCTGCCAGCAGGGGCCTGGACGAGGAGCGAGCCACGGTCGAACGCACCGGTGCGGCGCAGTTCGGCCATTGCCAGCCCGACACGCTGGGGCACCGTGTCAGCAGCATCGACCCCGACGAAGACCCGGATGGGCTCGGCGACCGGATCACGCCCGGTGACAAAGCGCACGTCATCGGGTGCAGTCGCGGTGCCGACGAACCTCGCGCCCTCGCGCCCGAGCTCAGTGAGCCCGACGGCGCTGCCAGCGCCCCCGGACACGAGATCGCTCGCGGGCTGGACCGAGAACCCGGGATCGAGCGCCCGGCTCTCCTGCTCCATTCGGGCGAGGAGAACACTGCGCCCATAGGTCGCTGCGGCCACGACGCCGCCGGCCACGCCCACTCCGACGAGCACCGGCGCTACGGAGGTGATCGGCCCGGAGCCGTTGCCGCGCGCCGCGGAAACGATCGACGCCCCGATGCCAGCCTTCATGCCTGCCGACACGCCAACCATGCCGCCGAGGATGAACGGGAACGCCTGGCGCACCTTGGCTGGCCATGGCACGAGCGTGGCTCCGCGTGATGCAGCAGCCACGCCGGCGCCGACAGCAGCACCGGTCACGAGTCCGACGGCGACAGGCTTCATAACCGAATAACCGACTTCGGCTAGGAGAGACCGGGGAAGAACAGCTCGATCTCACGCGCTGCCGATTCGGGTGAATCAGACCCGTGGGTCACGTTGTTCTGGGTCTCGGTCGCGAGATCGCCGCGGATGGTGCCGGGAGCGGCATTCGCCGGGTTCGTGGCTCCCATCATGGCCCGCCACGAAAGGATCGCGTCAGGGCCCTCGATGACCGCTGCGACGAGCGGGGCGCTCGTGATGAAGGCGACGAGGTCGGCGAAGAACGGACGCTCCCGGTGCTCGCCGTAGTGGCTCTCGGCGATCTCGACGGTGAGGACGCGCTGCTCGAGGGCCACGATGCGGTAGCCCTTGCGCTCGATGCGGCCAAGCACCTCCCCGACGAGGCCGCGGGCGACGCCATCGGGCTTGATCAGGACAAGGGTGCGCTCGGACACGAAGATCTCCTCAGAATCACGGATGCAGCGCATGAGCGATGCTTCGGAATCCTACCTTCGACGGTGCAGTGCTACGCCGCGCCCTCCGGGGCGGCACCATCCTCGGCGGCTGCCTTGGCTGCCTCTCGCAGCGCATCGACACGCGTGCCCGTCCGCACCGCGATGAACCACAGCACCACGAAGATGCCGCCCACCACGAACATGAGGGGAACGAGGAAGCCGATCGACAGGACGATCACCTGCATCACCCAGCCCCAGGCGACGCCCCACGGACGGCGCAGCACGCCCACCGACAGGACGAGCAGCACCGCAATGCCCGACCCGACGCCAATCGCAAGGCCACGGCTCGACACCGAGCCGTTCGTCGATGCCACCAGGCTCGCAAGGAACACCACGATCGCCTCGATCGCGAGGACCGAAGAGCACAGCACCTTCATGAGGAAGCCTCCCGCATCGTCAAGCAGTGACCCAGTGGGCTGAACATCGAGTCGATCACCGTCTCGCCGATCATCGTTTCGGCCCGCGTGCCATGAGGCGCTTGGCCTCGCCGGCGAGCACGACCGACCCGGTGACGAGCACCCCGGCGCCGCCGTAGTCGTTGACCTCCTCGGCCAGCGTGACCGCGCGATCGAGAGCGTCCTCGAGCTTCGACTCGATCCATACCCGCTCCTCGCCGAAGATATCCGACGCGATGACCGCGAGCTCCTCCGCACGCATGGCACGAGGCGAAGCCGGGGTCGTCACGACAACGTGATCGAGGACCGACTCGAGTGCGAGGAGGACCCCCTGGGCATCCTTCTCACCGAGGATCCCGACGACACCGACAAGCGACTCGAAGTCAAAGGACTCCTCGACCGCAGTCGCCAGTGCGCGGGCGCCATGCGGGTTATGGGCCGCATCGACGATGACCGTCGGGCTGCGCCGCACGATCTCGAGCCGCCCTGGGGAACTCACCATCAAGAAGCCCTCGCGAACGGTCTCGACGTCGAGCTGGACGTCGGTGGCGAGGAAGGCCTCGACCGCGGCCAGGCCAACCGATGCGTTCTGCGCCTGATGATCGCCGAAGAGCGGCACGAAGATGTCCTCGTACCTGCCGTGCAGTCCTTGGATCGTGAGCATCTGGCCGCCGATCGCGACATCGCGCGTCTCGACCGAGAATTCGATGCCCTCGCGGGAGACCGAGGCCCCCTCAAGGGCGCACCGGGCGAGCAGGATCTCCGCTACGGCCAGACCCTGCTCGGCCAGAATCGCCTGACTTCCGGTCTTGATGATGCCCGACTTCTCGGTGGCGATCTCCTCGACGGTTTCGCCGAGGTACTCGGTGTGGTCGAGCCCGATCGGGGTGATGACGCACACGCTGCCGTCGGCGACATTTGTCGCGTCCCACGCCCCGCCCATGCCGACTTCGACGATGGCGACATCGACAGGAGCATCGGCGAATGCAGCAAACGCCATTGCTGTCATCACCTCGAAGAACGACAGGGCGACGCCGCCGTCGGCGAGTGATCGGGCATCGACGAAGTCCACATACGGCTTGATGTCGCTCCAGGTTCGGGCGAACCTCGCAGGCGAGATGGGCTGGCCGTCGAAGCAGATCCGCTCACGGGCATCGAGCAGGTGGGGCGAGGTGAACAGGCCGGTTCGAAGGCCGAACTGGCGCAGGAGCGATTCGATGACGCGGGCAGTTGTCGTCTTGCCATTCGTGCCGGTGACGTGGATGACGGGGTACGTGCGCTGGGGGTCGCCAAGGAGTTCGACGACAGATGCGATGCGGACGAGCGAGGGCTCGATCATCTGCTCCGGCCAGCGCGCGGTCAGTTCGTTCACCAGGGCTGCGTGCCGCTGCTGCTCATCACGTGCCTGGGCATCTGTCACGTCATCAGTCTAGGTCGGGCCGCTCGTTAGGATGATGCCTCGTGACCGCCTCGAATTCCGTGCCAGACAAGCCCTCCCTCGACGGTATCGAGTCGAGGTGGGCCGCCGCCTGGGAATCGCAGGGCATCTATCGATTCGACCGAACCCGAACGCGCGACACCGTGTTCTCGATCGACACTCCCCCGCCGACGGTGAGTGGCTCCCTGCATGTCGGCCACGTGTTCTCGTACACGCATACCGACTGCATCGCCCGCTACAAGCGGATGCGCGGGTTCGAGGTGTTCTACCCGATGGGCTGGGACGACAACGGACTGCCGACTGAGCGGCGAGTCCAGAACTATTACGGTGTTCGCTGCGACCCGAGCCTGCCGTACGACCCCGCCTTCGAGCCACCCGCCGAGCCCGATGCCAAGCGCCAGATCCCCTGTTCCCGAAAGAACTTCATCGAGCTCTGCCAGAAGCTCACCTTGGAGGACGAGGTCGTCTTCGAGGACCTCTGGCGGCGCATGGGCCTGTCGATCGACTGGTCGCAGACCTACCAGACGATCGGCGTGAACGCCCAGCGCGTGAGCCAGCTTGCGTTCCTGCGCAATCTCGCCCGAGGCGAGGCCTATCAGTCCGAGGCCCCGACCCTATGGGACGTCACCTTCAAGACCGCCGTCGCGCAGGCCGAGCTCGAGGACCGCGAGCGCCCCGGTGCCTACCACCGGATCGGCTTCCCGCGGTCGGCTGATCCGGCAGAGAAGGTCTTCATCGAGACCACGCGCCCCGAGCTCCTCGCCGCATGCGTCGCGCTCGTCGCCCACCCGGACGACCCCCGCTACCAGCCCCTCTTCGGCACGACCGTGCGCACGCCAGCGTTCGGGGTCGAGGTCCCGATCGTCGCCCATCACCTTGCCGACCCGGAGAAGGGCTCGGGCATCGCCATGGTCTGCACCTTCGGCGACCTCACCGACGTCACCTGGTGGCGCGAGCTTCAGCTCCCGACACGTCCGATCATCGGCTGGGACGGCCGGATCCTTCCCGACGTCCCCGAATGGATCACCGACCCGGTCGGCGTGAGCAACTACGAGGCCATCATCGGCACGACGAGCCACACCGCCAAGGAGCGGATGGTCGAGATGCTCGGTGCAGCAGGCGACCTCGTCGGAGAGCCGCGGGAGATCGTTCACCCGGTGAAGTTCTTTGAGAAGGGCGATAAGCCGCTGGAGATCGTCACGACTCGTCAGTGGTACCTCACCAATGGTGGACGCGACTCCGAGCTTCGTGACCGCCTCATCGAGCGCGGCAAGGAGCTCAACTGGCATCCCGAGCACATGCGGGTGCGCTACGAGAACTGGGTCGGCGGGCTCAACGGCGACTGGCTGGTCTCGCGTCAGCGGTTCTTCGGCGTGCCCATTCCGGTGTGGTACGCCCTCGATGAGGCTGGCAATCCGCGCTACGACGAGATCCTCCGGCCCGCGGAGGCCGACCTGCC
>CALPZT020000120.1 GCA_943328365.2 Bifidobacterium breve
CGCGGGGGTCACACCCGCAACGACTTCCCGGTGATGAGCCCTGACTGGCGCCAGGTGAACCTCATCTGCCGCATCAGCGACAACCAGATAGACGTCACGAAGCAGCCGGTGCCGACGATCCCGATCGAGCTCATCAAGCTGTTCGATGCAGCCGAACTGAAGAAGTACATGACCACGGAAGAACTCACCTCGGTAGGGATGGCGTAGACATGAGCTACATGGCGAAGTTCCGCCTCTGGCGCGGGCCGCACGGCACCGGCGAACTCAAGGACTACGACGTCGAGGTGCAGGAGGGTGAGGTCGTACTCGACGTCATCCACCGCATCCAGGCCGAGCAGGCCACCGATCTCGCTGTCCGCTGGAACTGCAAGGCCGGCAAGTGCGGGTCGTGCAGTGTCGAGGTCAACGGGCGTCCGCGCCTGATGTGCATGACCCGGATGAACACCTTCGAGGAGACCGACACCATCACGGTGACGCCGCTTCGGGCATTCCCCGTCATCCGCGATCTCGTCACCGACGTGTCCTTCAACTACGCGAAGGCCCGCGAGGTCCCGGCATTCAAGCCGCCGGAGGGCTTGAAGCCGGGCGAGTACCGGATGGCGCAGGAGGATGTCTCCCGGAGCCAGGAGTTCCGCAAGTGCATCGAGTGCTTCCTGTGCCAGAACACCTGTCACGCGGTGCGCGATCACGAGGAGAACAAGACGAACTTCGCCGGGCCGCGCGTGCTCATGCGGGTCGCCGAGCTCGACATGCATCCGCTCGACACCGTCGACCGCCAGAAGATGGCGCAGGATGAGCTGGGCCTCGGCTACTGCAACATCACCAAGTGCTGCACCGAGGTGTGCCCTGAGCACATCAAGATCACCGACAACGCCCTCATCCCGCTCAAGGAGCGCGTCGCGGATATCAAGTACGACCCGATCCGTTGGCTCGGCAGCAAGATTCGGGTGCGTGGGAGCAGTGACTGATCCTGAGGGCAAGCTGACGGAGTCGGGGCTGCCGCTTGCGGCGGTCTACGGCCCGCAGGCGCTCGATGGCTGGGATCCCGAAGAAAAACTGGGTGTTCCCGGAGAATTCCCCTACACGCGCGGTGTCTACCCGTCGATGTACACCGGTCGGCCGTGGACAATGCGCCAGTACGCGGGGTTCGGCACCGCTGTCGAGAGCAATGAGCGCTACCGGCAGTTGCTGGCGGCCGGCACGACGGGTCTGTCCGTTGCGTTCGATCTGCCGACCCAGATGGGCTACGACTCAGATCATCCGCTCGCCCACGGCGAGGTCGGCAAGGTGGGCGTCGCCATCGATTCGATCGACGATATGCGCATCCTGTTCGACCAGATCCCGCTCGATCAGGTATCGACCTCGATGACGATCAATGCACCCGCTGCGATCCTCCTCGTGCTCTACCAGTTGGTGGCAGAGGAGCAGGGCATCACGGCTGACCAGCTGAGCGGCACGATCCAAAACGACGTGCTCAAGGAGTACATCGCCCGAGGTACCTACATCTATCCGCCGGCCGAGTCGATCAGGCTCATCACAGACATCTTCACCTACTGCCGCAACGAGATCCCGAGCTGGAACACCATCTCCATCTCCGGGTATCACATGGCCGAGGCCGGGGCGACCCCCGTTCAGGAGATCGCCTTCACCCTCGCCGACGGCATTGCCTATGTGGAGGCGGCGGTTGCATCCGGCCAGGATGTCGACGAGTTCGCCCCGAGGCTTGCGTTCTTCTTCGTCTCCCGCACCACCATCCTCGAAGAGGTCGCGAAGTTTCGCGCCGCTCGCCGGATGTGGGCGCACATCATGCGCGATCAGTTCGGCGCGAAGAACCCGAAGTCATGGATGCTGCGCTTCCATACCCAGACGGCTGGCGTGCAGCTCACCGCCCAGCAGCCTGAGGTCAATCTCGTGCGCGTTGCGGTGCAGGGGCTCGCCGCGGTGCTCGGGGGCACGCAGTCGCTCCATACGAACTCCTTCGATGAGGCGATAGCGCTGCCCTCGCAGAAGGCGGCCCGTCTGGCCCTTCGCACCCAGCAGGTGCTGGCCTACGAGACCGATGTCTGCGCCACCGTCGATCCCTTCGCCGGTTCGTATGTCGTCGAGTCGATGACCGACGAGATCGAGCGAGAGGCACTCGCGCTCATCGCGCGCATCACCGAGATGGGCGGCGCGGTTGCTGCGATCGAGCAGGGCTTCCAGAAGGCCGAGATCGAGCGTTCCGCCTATCAGGTCACCCAGGAGATCGACAGCGGGGTCCGCACCGTCGTCGGCATGAACAAGTTCACGATCGATGAGCATGAGCACTACGAGCCGCTGCGCGTGAACCCGCTCATCGAGCAGGAGCAGGGGGCGCGTCTCGCGAAGCTGCGCGCAGAGCGTGATGGCGCCGAGGTGCTCCGGCTGCTCGAGTTGATTCGCGAGACAGCCAAGGGCGACGGCAACCTCCTCTACCCGATGAAGGAGGCCCTGCGGGCTCACGCGACGGTCGGCGAGGTCTCCGATGCGCTTCGTGACGTCTGGGGCCAATACCAGCCGGCCGATCGCTTCTGATGATCGGGACGGACGCCACGGGCGGCGTCGCCCGGAAGGTGCTGCTCGACTGCGATCCAGGTCACGACGATGCGATCGCCATCATGCTCGCGGTTGCCGACCCGTCCATCGACCTCATTGCCGTGACCACGGTCGCCGGCAACGTCACCCTTGAGCACACCACCTCCAATGCGCTTCGGGTGCTCGATCTCATCGGCCGCGCCGATATCCCGGTTGCGGCTGGGCGTGCCGGGCCGCGCGAGCGCGAGCTTTCGACCGCCGCGGTGATGCACGGAGAGGGCGGCCTGGCCGGTCCGCTCCCGATAGCCCCGAGCCGCGGTCCTGCCGATTGCACTGCCCTCGAGCTCATCGAGCAGGTCCTCACCGAGGCAGTGGAGCCGGTCACGCTGGTCGCGACCGGCCCGCTCACGAACATGGCCGATGTCGTCGAGTCACTCCCGCACCTGCATCACATGATCCGAGAGCTCGTCATCATGGGTGGCGCTGTCGACCTCGGCAACTGGACCCCGGCGGCCGAGTTCAACATCTGGGTCGACCCCCATGCCGCCGATATCGTCTTTCGGGCCGGGTGCGTGCCTGGGGCGGAGCGCACCGGCATCCCACTGACAATGATCGGCCTCGAGGTGACCCACCGTGCGTGGCTGACCGACGAGCATGCCGATGAGCTTCGGGGCACGGGCGATGTCGGCCAGTTCGTCGCCGAGCTGCTCGACCACTTTGTCGGGTTCCACCAGGATCGCTTCGGCTGGGAGGGGGCGCCAATCCACGATGCCGTGACGATCGCGCACCTCATCGACCCCACCCTCGTCACTGCCATTCCGATGAATGTTCAGATCGAAACGGAGTCGCCGCTGTGCAGTGGTCGCACTGTCGCGGACCGCTGGTCGGTGACCGGGCTGCCCGCCAATGCGCTCGTCGGGCTAGATATCGACCGTAACCGATTCGTAACCATGTTGGTCCAACGATTGCAACACTTGGGGTCTGAATCGGCGTAGGCCGTTGGCTAGGGTGTGCATAGGCCGCATCGAATGTCGTCCGTGGCCAGACAACTAGGGAGATCAATGAAGACCAACGTGAAGATCGCAGCAGCGGTGTTCGCTGTTGCTGCACTCGGCCTCGCCGGGTGCGGGGGCAGCACGACCACTGCAGAGTCGTCCGCTGCGCCCGCTGCCAGTGCAGCCGCCAGCGCACCGGCCGCCAGCGAGCCGGCGGCAACTGCACTCAAGGCCTGCGAGGTCACCGATGTCGGTGGCGTCGATGACAAGGGCTTCAACCAGAAGGCCTACAAGGGCGTCACTGACGCCGCGGATCAGCTTGGCGTCGAGGCAGCAGTGCTCGAGTCGCAGGCCGAGACCGATTACGCCCCGAACATCCAGGCATTCGTCGACCAGGGCTGCAACGTCATCGTGACGGTCGGCTTCCTCCTCGGCGACGCGACCATGACGGCCGCCAACGCCAACCCCGACATTCCTTTCACCATCGTGGACTACGCCTACGGTGAGAACGAGGATGGCACCCCGATGATCACGAACAACAACGTGCTCGGGCAGGTCTTCAACACCGATGAGGCCGCGTTCCTCGCGGGTTACCTCGCAGCCGGCACCACGAAGTCCGGCAAGGTCGGCACCTTCGGCGGCATCAACATCCCGCCGGTGACCATCTTCATGGACGGCTTCTACTACGGCGTCCAGAAGTACAACGCTGACAACGGCACCAAGGTCGAGGTCCTCGGCTGGGATCCGAAGACCCAGAAGGGTCTGTTCACCGAGAACTTCGAGAAGCTCGATGACGGTCGCACCTTCGCCCAGAACCTCGTCGACGAAGGCGCTGACATCGTCATGCCCGTCGCCGGCCCGGTTGGCCTCGGCTCCGCCGCACTCGCGACTGAGCTCGGCACCGACAAGCTCATGATCATCGGCGTCGACAGCGACCAGTACGAGAGCGACACCGCGAACCAGGCTGTCTACCTCACCTCGGTCCTGAAGAACATGGACGTCACGACGTTCAATGCGATCAAGGCCGTTGCTGACGGCACCTTCGCAGGTGGCGTCACCGTTGGCACGCTCGCCAATGGCGGCGTTGGCCTCGCCCCGTACCACGACATGGATTCCATGGTCTCCCCGGAGCTCAAGGATCAGATGACGGCACTCCAGGCCGGCATCATCGACGGTTCGGTCAGCGTCAAGGGCTAGTTGAACGACGGCTCTCGTTGAGTCAAAGGAAGGCGGGGTCCGAGCTCTTCGGACCCCGCCTTCTGCTGTATCGAGGAGCCAATCCCGATAGCGTGTGCTGCACGCGAGCGCGTGACGAGAGGATGAGGCGTGGAACTTGAACTGAGGGGGATCACGAAGCGATTTCCCGGCGTCCTCGCGAATGACGCGGTGAGCCTCACAGCCCGATCGGGCACGGTGCTCGCCCTCATCGGCGAGAACGGCGCAGGCAAGAGCACCCTCATGAACGTCCTGTCAGGGCTCTATCGGTCCGATGCCGGCGAGATTCTCATCGACGGCGTGCATCAGACCTTCCGCGACCCGGGCGACGCCATCAAGGCCGGCATCGGCATGGTGCATCAGCACTTCATGCTCGTCCCGGTGTTCTCGGTGTACGAGAACGTCATCCTCGGCGTCGAGCCGGTGAAGGCCGGCGGAATCCTGAACCGGCGCGAGGCACGTCGCGAGGTCAAGGAGATCTCCGAGCGCTACGGCCTCGCGGTCGACCCTGACGCGAAGATCGAGGACCTCCCCGTGGGCATCCAGCAGCGGGTCGAGATCATCAAGGTGCTGCTTCGAGGCGCAAAGA
Organism: Bifidobacterium breve; assembly: GCA_943328365.2. GTDB lineage: Bacteria > Actinomycetota > Actinomycetes > S36-B12 > S36-B12 > WLND01. The sequence goes on from CALPZT020000120.1 coordinate 5,353, forward strand.
TCCTGGTCTTCGATGAGCCCACGGCAGTGCTCACCCCGCAGGAGGTCGAGGAGTTCTTCGGCATCGTCGCCGAGCTGAAGGCGCGCGGGGCGACGATCATCTTCATCACCCACAAGCTCAAGGAGGCTCTCGCGGTCGCTGACGACATCACCGTGCTGCGGGGCGGCAGGGTCGTCGGCCACGCCGACCCGAAGACCGCGACCCCGGAGGACCTCGCGTCGATGATGGTGGGCCGCGAGATCGACCTCACCGTCGATAAGGAGCCGGGCACGCCAGGCCGCACGGTGCTCGACCTGATTGACGTCACGATGGTCGACGACTACGGCCGGCCCCTGCTGAACAAG
>CALPZT020000121.1 GCA_943328365.2 Bifidobacterium breve
CCGGGGGCCCTGGTGGGGAAGCCCAACCGGGCGGTGCGGTCAAGCCCGAGGCTGTGGGGCAGTCAGGTGGTCCCGAGGGTGAGGCGCAGTCGGGTGGTGCGTTACCGTCTGGTGGTCCTGAGGGTCGGGCGCAGCCGGATGGTGCGTTACCGTCGGGTGGGCCCGATGATGAAGTCCGACCGGATGGCCCCGAAGGTGGGGGGCTGCCTGATGGCCCTGAGTTGCCAAGTGCCGGCCCGAAGGAACGTGCCTTGGTTGCAGCAGGCGCTGCCGCCCTAGCGGATGGCGGGCTTTTCGGCGGCCATGAACCTCCGGCAGTCATCACGCTCCGGCTCGGTGTCTCGGTCGGAGAGATGGCTTCGGGATCGCCCGTCACTGTTCGATCGCGCGGGCTGCAGCCCAACTCGCTCGTCACCGTAACGGTCCATTCGGATCCGGTCGTTATCGCGTCAGCGAACGCCGATGCTGAAGGTGCGGTCACCATCGACGCTGCATTGCCCCCCGGCCTGGCGCCAGGCGTCCATTCTGTCGTCGTGTCCGGGGTGGGAGCATCGGCCGAAGACGTCCAGGTACTCAATGCCCTGAGCATCGACGAGTCGGGTGTGGTGACGGCCGTGGGGCAGCCAGGCGACGCACTTGGTGTCGATCCCGATGGCGAAATGGTCGAGCGGTCATTGGCGTCGGGGCGTCCGATCTACAGTCCGAGCGCCCACCCCGCAGCGGTCGCGGCTGTGGCGGTGACGAGTGCCGTGGTCGTTGGCGTCGCTGGGGCTGCTGCCGCGGGAGCGGCGGGAGCGGCGGGGAGCATTGCCGGTGGCGCGACGGAAGGGGCAGCCTCGGGCCAATCTGGAAGCAACAGCAATCTCGCCTACAGCAGGGTCTTCGACCCCAAGGACCTTGTCATCATGGGAGCAGTCGCCGTTGGCCTCGGCGATCGAAGCCCAACGTGGCGAATACCGGGCACTCATCGCCTTCACGATGTGCTTGCTCGGTTCACCGCCGCTTCGAGCAGGTACTCAGTCATCGTGCCTCGGGCAATGAGCGATGGCACGTGGGCACGAGCCATGTTCGGCACCAATGCCTTGCTGCTGTGGCTTTCGGGCGTTGTCGTGGGCATCGTGAGCCTGGTGCAATCGGGCTTCTCCGTCATTCCTGGATCAATCGGAATCATTCTGGCGATCGTCGTGCTCGGCATTCTCGATGCCATGGCGGGCTTCATCGCATGGGCCACCATCAGTATCGGCGCGCTCGTCACCCTGCACGTGCAGACCCTCCAGGACTTTCTCACCATGGTCGGGGTCGGATGCCTGGCGATCAGCCTGTCATTTTTCGCAAACTACCTCAGGCCCCTTCGACGCGTTGGACACACCGGTCTTGTTGGATTGTGGGACCGGTTCGCCGACTATGTGATCCCGCCGGTCTTCACTGCCTTCGCCGCGGCGGGTATCGCCAAGGGGCTCAATGGCTTGAGCGGCCTGCAGATCGTCGACCAAGACGACCTCCTGATGATTCAGATCGTGGCGGGGTCGACGGTTGTGGCTCGGCTCGCTCTCGAGGACGTCCTCAGGAAGCTGTACCCACAGCGAAGCGTTGAAGCCGCCATGCCGATCACGCAGCCACCGAAGACAAGCCTGAGACTGGCAGCCATCGCGTGCCGGACTGTCATCACCTATCTGCTCATCGCCGCGTTCGTCGGATACTCGTGGCTGGCGATAGCGGCCGCGATCATTCTCTCGGTACCCCTCGTATTTGGGGTGTACGAGTCTGCTCTCCCGACCATTCCGGGCATGCACCGATGGCTGCCCTCAGGGATCACCAAGATCCTGGTCACGACCGTCACCGGCGTGCTGCTCGTTGCCTACATATTCACGTCGCCGGTCGTTGAGGGGTTGCTTCCCGGGCTCTTGGTCATCTTGCTGATCCCGTCGGCGATCATCACCGGCCTGCACGTTCTTGCCCCGAGCGGCAGAGGCTGGACGAATGTATGGCCTAAGCGCATCCTCGGTGTCCCGGTCTACGTTTTGGCCGTGGGGCTGACCACCGGCGCAATCGTGATTGTCCAGTAGCGAAACGAGATTCCCCGCGAGTCAACGATTCGAAAACGTGCAGGGGTTCCATGAGCCCGCTCACGGGGTACCGCAGTGAATCGGCCGATTGCCTCGTGATGTGGGGCGAGCTATGGCTGGCCTCGGGCGATGTCACCAGAACTGGCTGCAGGATGGCGCTTTCAATGCCGGGGTCCGAGATGGCAGCCTCTTCGCAGGTGATGCGGGAGGGTTGTCGTGAGGGTTCCAGTGAGGTCGGTTGGCAAGGGCGTAGTGGTCGGCGTGCTCGTAGCCCTCATCGCAAGCGGGTGCTCCGGCGAAGTGTCCCGGTCGGCCCAGGGCGTTGACGAACAGCAGGCAGATGCGTCAGCAACGCCGGATGCACGTGCATCATCGAGTGCGACGCCGAGCGGATCATCGAGTGCGACGCCGAGCGCATCCGGTGCCTCCGCGGACGCGTCGCGCAGCGCACTGGCATCGGATGGCACCGTGGGCACGTCTGCGGATGATGCTGCATCCGTTCCTGAGCCGGGCGCCTCGCCTGAAGTCGATTCGAGCGAAGGCGCTGGGCAACGAGTTGGGTCGACCGCTGGCGTGACGTGCCCGTCAAGGGCGACGCAGTGTCAAGCATGGCCCGAGCGGCCCGCGAGCGAGGGCTGGGTTCAAGACGTGGTGTGTCCGTCGAGCTATTCGAGGACCTGGCGAATAGGTGTGCGGAACCTTTCCACGGTCCCGGTAGTTCTGGGCGTGCGGCACTTCGATTGCTATGACTGGTCGGTGACGGGCAATCCCGCGCAGATCACTGGAACATTGCTGTCCAACGGCCAGGCCACGCCCACGTGGTGGTTACTCGAGCCGGCGAACTGGGCAGACTATCCGTCGTTCAACCTCGGGGTCTTCCTCAAAAACCCCGATGGAACGTTGGACTTTCGTGGAACGATGCTGTTTCGGAGCGGTGGGCTGTCGGGCGAAGTCCTCTATGCCACGAATACTGGAAGGCCACTGGAGCCGTATGGCTTGTACGGGACCCGATGCCGTCGAGCGTCGTTGGGCCCGGATCCCAACCAGTGGAAAACCAGGCAGGAGTTCAATTGGCGCCTCAACGCCGGGGAGTTCAGTCCGCAGGCCGACATCTACTCCGATGGTGCCAACTTGTATATCGTCCGTTGCTTCAGAGAGGGTGGGTGACGTCCTCAGTGACGTAGTGCGGATGCTTGCCCGATTCGGTCACCGACTACTGGGCGAGCCTCACGACCATCCGTTCACTGGTGCCCTTGCCGGGAATGAGGCCAATGGTTCCTGTCGCGCCGAGGTAGGAGCCGGTTCCTCCGGTGATGACAAGGGTGCGAGTCTTTTCGATGGACGGGTCGGGCCCTTCGTCGTAGGCGACGGCACGGATCGTTCCGCCCTTGAGATCGAAGGAGACGACCCCGAAACTGCGGAAGTACTCCGCGGCCGGCGGGAGGTTTAGCGACGTGGCATACAGGCTCTGCGACGTGCCCACTGATCGCTTCGTGCCGCGTGCGAACTGCGAGGCTGTCGCCCCGGCATAGATGAGCGACTCGTCCGCAAAGGTGAGCACGCCGAAGGTCTTGTAGGTGCGGGTCTGGTTGAACTTCACCGGCACTGGTGGCTGCCCCGTCGCCTTGAGCAATCGCAGCGTGACATCGGCCGCCGTAGCAGACGTGTAGTCGGCCACCGACTCGCCGCGGGCACCGGCGTAGGCGCCGGTGCCGCCCAGGACCATGTCGGTGAACGTCGTCGGGGTTTGGGTACCGCCGCGGTACTGGGAGAAGGATGCGACGAGCACGGAGCCGAGCGGGAGGTCGTAGCGGCACAGCCACGAATCCAGGCCGATGCCCCCCGGCATCGACTGCGCGAGCCGGGTGTCGCCGCACGTGAACCGCCCGTCCCTGCCCGGCATGCGCAGTGTGCCCTGGGATCCGTCCTGAGTGAGGGCGTTCCTCTCATTGCTCGCCTGGCCCGAGACGTCGACGTCGACTATTCGCTCGAATGCGATGGTCGTCGCGCTCTCCGGGTCAATCCCGATATTCGGGGCGAGCTTCCAGATGAGCTTCAGTCCCTGAGTTCCGAACGGAGAAATCGAGACCACCCCGCGGGCGTTGCGGAAGGCGCCGGTGCCGCCGAGGACGACCATCTCGGACGCCCCATCCGGTGGACGCCCGGTCGGGTCGTCTTGAATCTGCTGAGCGAAGAGCGCACCCGTCGGCATGGATACCTCGACGGTCGTGTCTCGGCGCTCTCGTCCACCGTTGTCCGGGATGACGACGCTCGCCTTGGTGGCAAAGGCGCCAACCGGTTGGCCGCCTTCGGTGAGGGCGACGGATCCATTCGTGAAGGTCGCGTCTCCGGCGGTGCTCACCGCAGTGTCGCTTCCCTCGACGTCAATACTCACGACCCGACGACCCTCGATGGTGAGGTAGGTCGTGACCTCGCGCCCTGAACGCTCTGCCGCTTGGGCGGGAAGTGCGACGAGAGCCGGTGCCACCAGCGCCGAAGCGAGGAGGGCGGCGCCCAGCAGTGACGAGATGGGCCTAGATGGCGAACGCACGGCGACCTCCGGGCAGAGCAGAGTGGCAATAACTATGACGGTTCTGTGAGTGTAACTCTCTCCAGCGCCAAGGCCCCCTCGGAGCCGAGGCGCCTTCGCTAGCGTTCGAACATGATCACCGACGATGAGATTGTGCCGCTCGAAGTGCAGCTCGAATGGCAGGAGCGCTACTGCCGATCGGCTGGCTCGCCAACGTCGGCCGAGATCCTGCGCGCGGTGCTCAACGATCTCGACGGCCCCCGAGTACTCGCCGAGGTACTGCCGAGCCGGACTCGATTCGGCGACCTCATTGGCCTGCGCATCATGGCCGCTGTTCACCGGCTGGCGATCGAGCGGCTTGCGTCGTCCGTCGCGATATTCGCCCCGACACTCGGCGGAACGGCACCCTCGAGCAGTCCGGACCCGGAGCGGGCGACTCGCGATTTCCATGCCGCGGTGATCGAGGCCATCGTCGCTCACTCGGCGATGGTGCAGTCAGCGATTACCGAGGTGCCGCAGACGAACGAGGTCGGCAGGTCGCGCCTGCTTCGGGTCGCGCTCAGTCGCCTCAGCGGCGATGTGCGCCTCTACGAGTTCGGCGCCTCGGCCGGACTCAATCTTCGGGCCGATCATCTCCCCGGGGACGCATTCTTGGAAGCGGGGCCGATGCCGCGGGTGATCGAACGCCGCGGCTGCGATCTCAGCCCAATTGACCCGACGACCACGCAGGGCCGCGCCCGGCTGACGAGCTACGTGTGGATGGATGATCTCGACCGATTCGAGCGACTGCGTCATGCGCTGCGGGTCGCGTCCGAGATCCCTGCGGTCGTCGTCAAGGCCGACGCCGCAGACTTCGTCGGCGCCCTTGAACTTCACCCGGGCTGCACCACCGTGCTCTGGCACAGCTCGATGTGGTGTTACCTGGCTGAGCCGACCCGCCGACGCATCGGGGAACTCACCGACGAACTCGGTGCGAAAGCCACTGCCAAGGCGCCGCTGTGGCATGTCGCCTGGGAGCCGATCCCCGACGATCGGGAGCGCCACGAACTCACGGTGCAGATCTGGGACGGAACCGCGGGCTCAGGCGCGATTC
>CALPZT020000122.1 GCA_943328365.2 Bifidobacterium breve
TCGAGACCATCCGAGTCGAGGTCGCTCCGGGCCAATTCGTCGCGGCACCCACCGCCGAGGAGTCACTGCGGGTGAAGGCCTACCTCGTCGTGCAGCGAAATCAGGTGCGCGACTAGATCGACGTCGCGGCGCTGTCCGAGCACATTGGCCGCGACTCAGCCGTCGCGGTCCTCATGCGCATCGATGGGTACTCCGACGATCGCTCGATGCCCAGCGGCTCCGTCCTCACGAGCCTGGTCTTGTCACGTGCGGCCCCCGGCCGTCGCGATGTCGATGTCATCGATGAACTCCCCCGGTACCGGGCACTCGACCCCCGACGGCACGACTGGTCCGATGTCGTCGCGGCATGCGAGGACCTCGCCTTGAGGTTGGCGGACCTATCACTCTCGCATTTCGAAGTGTCGACGCTGCGTGTGCAGACGCTGTCGAGACCTGGCCGTACGAGGCCCTCGTCGAGACCATCGAACGCGGACTCATCGGTGATTGGACGCCGATCCCCGACGAACTGCGAACTGAGCCGTGGGGGGTCGTGGCCGGCAAGGTCCAGCGGTGGGCAGTCGAACGCGCAGAGGTAGCTCGACGAGTCCGCGCGGCCATCGGACAGTCTGGCGTCACCGCTGCCGAATTCGCCCTCCTCGTCGGAACGTCCGCGTCTGGCATGAGCACGTACGCGAACGGACGCGTCATGCCGTCGGCCGCGTCGGCCGCCCTGCTCCTGCGTATCGAGCGCACAGGCAAACATCGCCGCGTCACCTCGGGATCTCAATGACGCGGGAGGCGCTCAAGACCTACACTCTCGCCAACCCGTCAATCGGAAGGGTGAAGCCGAACGTCGACCCCACACCGATTTCACTCGTGACGAAGACCTCACCGCCGTGCGCCTCGACGATCGACCGGACGATTGCCAGCCCCAGGCCGCTCCCGCCCCGGACGCGAGTACGCGCATCGTCCGTTCGATACAGCCGTTCGAACACGCGGGAGCATTCGTCCTCCGTGAGCCCGACTCCCCGATCGGTCACGCGGATAAGAACCCAGTGATCAGAACCATCGATGCCAACGGCGATCGGCGCCTCACGCACGGAGTAGCGGACCGCATTGGAGAGAAGGTTGTCCATGACCTGACGAAGTCGCCTGGAATCACCCCTGACAACCGCTGCCTCGTTCACGCAATCAATGATGAATTCCCGGTCGGGCTCAACAGTCTTCGCGGAGGCCACCGCCTCACCCACGACCTGTCCTAGGTCGAGGTCCACCAGATCGAGCTGCCGGTCCTCGTCAAGCCGAGCGAGCAGCTGCAGGTCGTCGACCAATTCACCCATCCGCCGGGCCTCGTCCTGAATACGAGCCAGCGCCACCGACGGGTCGTCGGCCGCGCCCTGCTCGATCAACTCCGCGTAGCCACGGATGCTGGTGAGCGGCGTGCGCAGCTCGTGGCCCGCGTCAGCCACGAACTGGCGCATTCGCTCCTCGGATGCACGGGCCTGACTCTCGGATTCCTGCTCCGCGGCAAAGGAATCCTCGATTCTCGTGACCATGGTGTTGAAGGCCGTCGACAGTTCCTGGACCTCCGCACTGGCCGCGTCATCCTCCGCAGCGCGAACACTCAGGTCGCCCGCGGTGATCTGCTTCGCCGCATCGGCCATGTCGTCCAGCGGGCGCAGACTCCGTCGAACGATGACGTAGCCGACCCCTCCGGCGATGATCACCACCGCCAGCCCGACAAGCACCTGAAGGAGGATGAGCTGCCGCATTGTCGCCTGCATGTCGGCCATGGAGACCGCCGCAACTGCCCAGCCCTCATCCCCCACCAGCGGCTTGACGAGGACGCGCCATTCCGGTCCGCTCGCCACCGAGCCGACGATGAACGGCTGGCCCTGCAGCCCGGGCAGTTCGCTGACCGCGGGCACCGCGGGAGCAGGACCCGCGTCACTCGCAGACGTGCTCAGTACGACCGGCGCACGGCCGTCGGCGTAAATGAAGGTGAGGTAGAAGCTCGACGGTGGCCGTGGGCCCTGATTCTCCACGGCAACGTCCGGCGGCGGCCGAACGGACGCCGTCGCGAAAGGCCCCATGCCTCCCGCCAACTGCTCGTCGACCCGGTCGAACCAGAACCCCCTCAGCGCAGTCGTCGCAATCACGCTGAGGATGACGATCCCGAGGGAGAGCAGGACCACGATCACGATGGTGAGTTGCACCCGCAAACTCCGTCGTGTCACGGCGCCCATCACGTCCGGGCCTTCCGCAGGACGTAGCCGACACCCCGAACGGTGTGGATCAGCGGCGACGCATCCACGTCCAACTTCCGGCGCAGATAGGAGATGTACGACTCGACCACGTTCATCTCACCGCCGAAGTCGTACTGCCAGACGTGGTCGAGGATCTGGGCCTTGCTGACGACTGTCCCTGCGTTCTCGACGAGATAGGCGAGCAGACGGAACTCCGTCGGCGAGAGCATGATCTCGCGAGCACCGCGGCTGACCTCGTGGGCGGACGCGTCCAGTGTCAGGTCGTCGTATCGCAGCACGTCGTGGCGTGAGCTCGTCTCGTGCTGGCCGGTGCGCTTGAGAACGACACGAATGCGGGCAACCACCTCGCTGAGGCTGAAGGGCTTGACGATGTAGTCGTCGCCTCCGATGGTGAGTCCGGTGACGCGGTCATCGACAGCGTCCTTGGCGGTGAGAAAGAGCACCGGAAACTGGTACCCGTCGGCTCGAAGGCTGCGCACCAGGTCGAAGCCGCTGAGGCCGGGCATCATCACATCGGTGACCATGAGGTCTGGCTTCATCTCCTTGGCAACCCGAAGGGCCGTCGCTCCGTCGAGGCAGGTGACGACCTCGAAGCCGTGGAAGCGCAGGCTCGCCTGCAGGAGCTCGACGATGTTCGGCTCGTCGTCCACGACCATCAACCGGGCTTCCGGGGAGTTGATCTGGGTCACAGCACCAGTCTTGCGGGCACAGCGTGGGGATGGCTGTGGGAACACTGTGAGAATCCTGTGAATCCGGGCAAAGGCAACCTCACAGGTGACCCACACGGTGTTTACAGGGTCATCACAGGTTCACCGACCATCCTGACGGCATGAAGCGACGCATCGTGTGGATCAACATGGGCCTGGCCTTCGTCATCGTGGCGGCCGGCGTCGGCGCCTACTTCTGGATGTTCGCACCGAAGGCCGCCGTCGCGACAGGTCGAACCGTCACGGTTCAGACGGGCACGGTCAGCGAGACCGTCACCGCCACGGGGACCGTCGAGACCGCCGGCACCCTCGATCTGACGTTCGCGACTGGCGGCACGGTGTCGAGCATCCGGGTGGCCGAGGGCGACACCGTTCGCTCAGGCAAGGCACTCGTCAGCATCGATAGCTCTGCAGCGCGTCAGTCCCTCACCCAGGCACGCGCCTCCTACGTGCAGGCCGTGACGAGTGCCACGTCGACGACACAGTCCGTTGCCGCTGCAGCGCAGTCGCTTGCCAGCGCCCGGACTACGGCAGAGCTGAACAAGACTGGCTACGAGCAGGCCGTCGCACAGGCGAAGACCGCCGTGACGGATGCCCAAGAAGCCTGGTCCGACTCCTGCCTCGACCCGGCCGGCACGTGCCCTTCCTCGGACGCCTGGTCGCAGTTGCGCGCCGCCGAGGCTGATGTGAGCACCGCCAAGACGGCATATGACCAGGCCGTCCAGAACGCCGCACTCGATACGACGACGAACAATCTCAAGGTGAGCCAGGCAGCCGCGACCGTCACCACGTCGCTGGCCAAGGAGAGCAGCGACTGCTCGACCTACGGTTCGACGTCGAATCAGTGCGTAACCGCAAATACGTCAGTCACCAGCGCCCAGCAGCAGTACGCCTTGGCACTCAACACCCAGACGGTGGCTACCGCGCAGGGCCTGCAGAACCTCGCGAACGCGGATACCAGGATTACCACCGCCAACATTGCCCTCCACAAGCTCCAGACCGGGCTGCCCGCACAGGCAGCCGACGGCATCACGACGGCCGAGGATGGCCTTGAGTCGGCCCTGCTGGCCCAGACGAAGGGCCTGGCCAATGATCAGGACCTGATCCGCAAGGCTGGGGAGTCGCTCGCCAGCATCCAGACGACGGCCTCGGCTGTCGACACCGGCAACGGCGCGCAGACTGCCGCACAGGCCTCGATCGACGTTGCCCAGGCAGGACTGGCCATCGCTCGGCAGGCACTGCTCGACACCACCCTCCGTGCACCGGTCGCCGGAACCGTCGCAGCGGTCGATGTCACCGTCGATCAGACGGTGCCGGCCGGCACCACCATGGTGACCCTTATTCCCCAGGCCGCCTACCAGATTGCTGCCGGCTTCTCGGAGGCCGATGCGACCAAGGTTGCCGTGGGCCAGACCGCGGCAATCACCTTCGATGCGCTGGCCGGCGGCACGGCGGCCGGGACGGTTACGGCGGTCGACATCCTGCCGACAGAGGGGGCGAACGTCACGACATACGGCGTCACCATCACCCTCGGCGCGGTTCCCGACGGACTCAAGGCGGGGATGAGCGCGAGCGTCGTCGTCACCACGGCTGAGGCCGCTGCAGTGCTCTGGGCACCCACGGCCGCCATCACCACGGCAGGTGGGCAGAGCACGGTGACATTCCGGCTGAACGGCGTCGACACGGTGACGCCCGTGACCGTCGGGCTTGCCGGAGACTCCGGCACGCAGATCACCAGCGGCGTCGCGGCGGGCGACCAGCTCGTCGTCACCTCCACCGACTCGAGCTCGTCGGACAGCGGCTTCCCGATGGGTGGCATCCCCGGTGGCGGAACCGGCGGCCCACCTGGCGGTGGTCCCCAGTGACCCCGGTCATCTCCCTTGAGCAGATCACGAAGGTCTACGGCGCAGGTGAGACCGAGGTGCAGGCTCTTCGGGGCATAGACCTGACCGTCCACCGCGGCGACTACCTCGCGATCATGGGCGCTTCCGGTTCCGGCAAGTCCACGCTGATGAACATCATCGGCGCCCTGGACATTGCTTCGTCCGGCCACTACGAACTCGACGGCATCAACATCGACTCCCTCGACGAGTCCGCGCTTTCGATCGTGCGCAACCGGAAGATCGGCTTCATCTTCCAGTCCTTCAACCTCATCCCCCGCACGTCCGCCCTCGCCAACGTGGAACTCCCGTTGCTCTACCGCGGCGTGGGACGTCGTGAACGCACAACCCGAGCGACCGCGGCGCTCGGTGCCGTCGGTCTCGCCGACCGTACCCACCACGAGCCGAACGAGCTCTCCGGCGGACAGCAGCAGCGGGTGGCGGTAGCTCGGGCGCTGGTTGCCGAGCCATCGCTGCTCCTCGCCGACGAGCCCACCGGCAACCTCGACAGCAGGTCGACGTCCGACGTGCTCGACCTGATGGACCAGGTGCACGCGCAGGGACGCACGATCGTGATGATCACGCACGAAGACAGCGTCGCCGCGCGGGCCGACCGGATCATCACGTTGATCGACGGGCTCATCTCCAGCGATCACCGGACCACGCGATGAACATCCTCGAGACCCTGAGAATCGGGCTGCGCGGGATCGGAGCCAACCGGCTCCGGTCCGGGCTTACGGTGCTCGGCATTCTCATCGGGGTCGCGGCGGTCATCATTCTCGTTGCCGTAGGCAACGGGACGACGCAGGCCGTTACTTCGAATCTCGAAAGCCTCGGTACGAATACGCTCACCA
>CALPZT020000123.1 GCA_943328365.2 Bifidobacterium breve
CCCGAGGGGACGATCACCCACGCGGTGCTTCCGGCCGTGTTCGGCGGGATGTTCGCGTTCCTCGGATCACTCGGGGGTTCCGCCCGAAGCGGACTTTCCCGTGCGGCGGTGCTCTCGTGCGTAGCGGTGCCATTGACCCTTGTGGCGATCTGGGTCCGGCCCCTGCCACTTGCCGCAGGCATTGCGCTCGCGGCCGCCGCAGTCTTCGCGGGCAGCCTTGCGCGGCACGGTGAGCCACTCGCGACGCTGGGGAGCATCGTGCTCTACATGTACTTCGTGCCGTTCGTTTTCGGAGCGGGGAGGGGAGTTCCGATCGGGGACCTGCTCTTGGGCTTCGCGGTCATGACGGTGTGCACCGTGGCCCTGCGAGGGGTCGCAGCGCTCGTTCCGAGGCATCGTGCGCCAGCGCGAGTGAAGGCAACCGACGAACCGAGCATCACCGTTGGCCGCGAAGGCAAAAGCGCTGTGAACCGGCGGTTTCCGCTCCTGCCAGAACTGCAGCTGGCCCGCCTGCGCCGCACCACCATCAGGTCGGCGATCGGGTTGGGAGTCGGTGCGGTGATCGTCGCCGCAACCGGCGATCACAACGCGGTGTGGGTGCTCATGACCCTGATCGCGCTGCTGCCCCCTGGACTGCCACTCACGATCGATCGCGTGCTGCAGAGGCTTGCTGGCACCGTTGCAGCGATGGTCGCGCTCACCGTGGTGGATGCAGTCATCCCGCCCGGCGGACTGCGGCTCGTCGTTCTCGGCACCGGGCTTGTTGTGACGATTGCGTTCATTCGCAGGAGTTATGCGGTGTCGGTCTTGGGAATCAGCCTGGTCGCGGTCATCGCCTACGCGAAGGTGGAGGGCCCGCTCGGCGAGGCTCTGCTCTGGCGGGGGCTGGATACCTGCGTGGGTGCGGTCATCGCGATCATCGTCACCCTGCTCATCCCCGTGGGGGCGAAGCCTCAACCGGTCTGGAAGACCAGTTGAGCGCAATCGCGGCAAGGTCCGCACTGAAGAGGCGCAGACAATTCGCCATTGCTGTGATGCCTTTGAGGTGGAGACGGGATTTGAACCCGTGTACGCGGCTTTGCAGGCCGCTACCTCGCCTCTCGGTCACTCCACCGTGAACATATTCTCGTCATTGGCCGAACACCCCAACGCTCGAAGCGTCCATCCTTCATGCGAGCGGACGACGGGATTCGAACCCGCGACCCTCACCTTGGCAAGGTGATGCGCTACCAGCTGCGCTACGTCCGCATGATCCATCCGGGCCGCGAGGCCCAAGTGGTTCGAGAAGGAACAGTATCTGACCGGGTAGTGGCACCGCTAACGCGGGGATCCTTTCACGCGAATCGCGGCATGATTGCGCCATGGACAACGCCCTCGCTTACCTCGGCGGGCAGTGGGCGTGGGGGCTCGAGGACGTGACATCTGACGTCAGCGCCCTCGACTCCTCGGGCCGGTGGGCGGTCGTGCTGCCCTACGAGGGACAGCCGACGTGCATCCGGCTTGGAAACTGGTCGGCTGGCCTCGGGGCTGACACGCTGATCGGCGCTTGGTCAGGCCCGGCAGTCTCGTCGTGGCGCACCTCCATGGATGAGCAGTGCTATCGCGATGCGGTGGCGCGCACACGCGAGGAAATCGCCTGCGGCGAGGTGTACCAGGCGAATGTGTGCCGGGTGCTGCGAGCGCCGATGCCGGATCCCGGCGCGGCCGACGTCGCGGCACTCTTCGAGTTGCTCCAGTCCGGAAACCCCTCGCCGTACGGTGGATTCATTCGTGTTCCTTCGATCGGCGTAGCCCTCGCGTCAGCGAGCCCGGAGCTGTTCATCGAGCGGAGCGGCAGCCGGATCAAGTCCGGCCCGATCAAGGGAACCGGCCGAACAGCCGCTGATCTCCTGCCCAAGGACGAGGCCGAGAACGTCATGATCGTCGACCTCATGCGCAACGACCTGTCGAAGATCAGCCGGCCCGGATCAGTCGCAGTTCCCGCGCTCATGCGACTCGAACGACATCCCGGGCTCGTCCATCTCGTCTCCGACGTCGTCGGCGAACTCATCGACGGGCTCGGCTGGCGTGAGATTCTCGACGCGACGTTTCCACCCGGTTCGGTCACCGGCGCACCCAAGTCGAGTGCCCTTCGACTCATCGCCGATCTCGAGAAGGCTTCACGCGGGCCCTACTGCGGTGCCTTCGGCTGGGTCGATGCGGATGCCCAAACGGCCAGCCTCGCCGTGACGATTCGCACCTTCTGGCTTGAGGAGGATGACGTCCTCTTTGGCACCGGCGCCGGCATCACGTGGGGCTCGGATCCTGAGGGGGAGTGGTGGGAGACGGAACTGAAGGCTCAGCGCCTCATGTCGCTCGCCGCAGGAATCTGGCAGGGTGATGCCTCGTGATGATCTGGGTCGGAGACCGCGAGCTCGGCAGCATTGTCCCGGGCGATGAAGCCCTCGTGAGCGTCCTCGATCATGGGTTCACCGTCGCCGACGGCGTGTTCGAGACGCTCAGGGTGGCGCACGGGCAGCCGTTCGCGCTGACAAGGCATCTGGAGCGCCTGGCTCGGTCCTCGGCCGCCCTCGGGCTCCAGGCGCCCGATGAGGGGGTGGTCCGCGATGCCGTGGGTGAGGTGCTGTTCGCGAATGCGCCGATTATCGGGAGCGGCGGCAGGCTCCGCATCACCTACACGGCTGGGGTTTCACCCCTTGGCAGCGATCGCGGGCATGCGCTGCCGAGCCTCATCGTGGCGGTCGTGGCCAGCACTCCGTGGCCTGATGCCACAACCATCTGCACGGTGCCGTGGGTGCGCAACGAGCGATCGCCGATCGCTGGCGTGAAGAGCACCTCGTACGCCGAGAATGTCGTGGCACTGCGCTACGCCCACGACCGCGGCGCGAGTGAGGCGGTGCTCGCGAACACGCGCGACGAGCTGTGCGAGGGCACTGGGACGAATGTCTTCGTCGTCATCGATGGCAGGATCCTCACCCCGCCGCTCGCGAGCGGATGCCTGGCCGGCATCACGCGAGGCTTGGTGATCGAGTGGTTCGGAGCCATCGAGGAGTCGTTGCCCTATGAGGCGCTCCAGCACGCAGACGAGGTGTTCCTCGCCTCATCGACCCGCGATGTGCATCCGGTCGTCCGAGTAGACGAGCGAACATGGGCCGAGCCGGGACTCATCTCAGGTCGGCTGCGCGAGGAATTCATCGCCAGGTCCGCCGTCAACATCGATCCGTGAGCCCCACCCGTCTTCGATGAACGCCACGCTCCTTCAATGACAGTGGCCCCCCTGCCGAGGCAGGGAGGCCACTGGATCGAGCGGTTGGCTACTTGCCCTGGTACGTGCGCACGACGACGTACGGCGCCCACACGTTCGCGACGCCCGGCGCATCGCCGCGCACGCTGCACTGACCGCGCTTGATGATCTTCAGGGTCACTGCGCCGCTCGACGGGAAGCCGAGCTTGCAGATCTTGTTCTTGCCCTTCGTGATGCGCCAGACGATGTTCTGCCCGGCGTTGGTGTCGCCCTGCTGCGGGGTCTCCATCGTGAGCACCTTGCCGACGTTGACTCGTCCGGACTGCGGCGCAGCGAGGATCGCCGTCTGCTGGCCGAGGCCAGTGGTGACGGTGTAGCCGTACTTCACCGGTGCGTAGCCATTGCCGCCGGGGCTGCTCGCCGTGACGTTGCAGGTGGCGTTCGACGCATCGACGACGAGCGTGAGGCCCGACACCTGGCAGGGACCGGTCTCCGAGAGGGTGACCGCTGCGCCCGAGAGGGTCGTGGCCGTGAAGTTGATCGTCGTGCCGTTGCTCACCGTGTAGGTGCCGTTGGGCGCCCAGGTGCCGAAGCCCGGCTGGGTGAGCGTGATGACGTCAGTTGAGACGGGCCCAGCGGTGATCGTGACCTGATTGGTCGTCGATCCGGTACCGCCCTGATTGGTCGTGTAGTTCGCGCCGATCGTGACGTTGCCCGCCACCGTGGGGGTCCACTGGAACGTGGCAACGCCGTTGACGATCGGCACGGAGGCGCTGATCGGGGTGCCGTTCAGCGTGAACCCGACCGACCCCTGCACATTGGCCGGGTAGACATTCGCCTTGAGGGTGGTCGGAACACCGACGGTCATCGTCGGCGGGAGGCTCAGCGCGATCGGGACTCCGCTGGTCGTCGCAAAGACGATGTCCTGTGGCGAGGTCGAGGTCAGCGCATTGGTGTCGCCCGAGTACACCGCCTGGAAGGTGAAGGATCCTGAGGTGGGTGCCGTCCAGCGCCAGTAGGCATAGGACGAGCCACCGCCGGCGTTGGGTGTGAGGCCCAATGTCTGGAGGGTGGCCCCGTTGACGTCCTTGACGATAACGCTGCCGGTGGGGGCATACACGCTGCGTGACTGCGACTGGACGGTCACGGTGATTTGCGTGGGAACGCCGACCGTGACGGAGTTGGGCGCAGTGACGACGGAGTTCGTCGGCACCTGTGAGATTGCGACGTTGGGCAGCGGAATGTTGCCGCATGCGGAGCCGACAAGTGAGGACTGGACCGCGGCGTTTGTCACGGAACCGACCGAAGGCGGTGCCCACAGGATGGTGGCGTTGCCGTTGCTGTCCGACGATGCCGGATTCGAAGTGATGACGTTGCCGTTGACCGTGGCCGTGAGTTCGACGTTGCCGCCCGGGCAGAAGT
This sequence comes from Bifidobacterium breve, assembly GCA_943328365.2. GTDB lineage: Bacteria > Actinomycetota > Actinomycetes > S36-B12 > S36-B12 > WLND01. The sequence goes on from CALPZT020000123.1 coordinate 4,667, forward strand.
CGGTGACGTTGATCGTCTGGGTCACGCCGACGTAGCCGCTGACGAGGCCCGACGCGCTTGTCGCATGGGCGGGCACTGCCGCGACTGCGATGCTGCCGAAAATGAGCGCCGAGGCCGCAGCGGCCACGGTCAGATTGCCGCGAAGGCGGCGAGATTCACGCATGAGTGCGCTCCCTGGGGGTTGTAGTTGGGTCCACCGTACGCCCGGTCCGGGCATATCCCCGGTAGTTGTCGTGGGGTGGTCCCGCATTGCCGCGCCGGCCTTGGGATAGGCTTCGATAACTCCGGGCGATTGGCTCAGCGGTTAGAGCACTCGCTTCACACGCGAGGGGTCACTGGTTCGAATCCAGTATCGCCCACCGGATGCACGGCGCTTGAGCGCCGACGGGCTGCTGCAGCCGTTCGCCTGCTAATTTCAGTACTCGAGACGCTCAGCCTTGGGCGCTGCCATTGAACAAGGAGATCCCGGTGCCCACAACTGCCTTCGACCGAGTGGGCGGCGACAAGTCCGTTGTCGTGGCACGCATCAATGGCGAACTGCGCGATCTCTCGACTGAGGTCACCGACGCCGATGTGGTCGAGCCTGTGTCGGTGCATTCGCCAGAGGGCCTCGCCGTACTGCGCCACTCGACCGCCCACGTGCTCGCCCAGGCGGTCCAGGACACGTTTCCGGAGGCGAAGCTCGGCATCGGGCCGCCGATCAAGGATGGCTTCTACTACGACTTCGACGTCGATCGGCCGTTCACCCCTGAGGACCTCGAGGTCCTCGAGAAGCGCATGGTCGTCATCGTGAAATCCGGGCAGCGGTTCTCGCGCAGGGTCGTCGAAGAGGGCCCGGCCGCGATCGAGCTCCGCGATGAGCCGTTCAAGCTTCGTCTCATCGGCAGTGAGGGCGGTGCCGATGTCATGGAGGTCGGCGGCGCCGAGCTCACCATCTACGACAACATCGATGCGAAGACCGGCGAGCGCTGCTGGGGCGACCTGTGCCGCGGGCCGCATGTGCCCGATACCCGCTAC
>CALPZT020000124.1 GCA_943328365.2 Bifidobacterium breve
AGGTCGATGTACATGAACCGCTCATCGGTCGCGATGGCTCGTGCCTCGTCACCGTCCCTCGCGCGCCAGGAGGTAGCGAGGGTCTGGACCAAGGTTGTGAGGACGAACAGAAAGGAGATGATGTAGAGGACGTCGAGCATCACGAGATAGCCGCCATCCGGCAGATCAGCCATCGCACTCCACTGCATCGCGACGAGGGTCAGCAGGGCAGTGATGCCGAGGCCGATGCGCGCCTCGATGAGCCCCGGCGGCACATGGAAGATGAGGCTCGCCGTCGCGACCACCAGGAGAATCGGGAGCAGCACCTTGATGGACGTTGCGAGGAAGGGATGGGTTACGGGCACTGAAATCGTGACCCTCGAATAGACGTTGTTCTCCCGGCTCGTGAGATCACCGAAGTTCGACGAATACTGGATGTCTGAAACGGTGATGCTTGGCTCGCCGATGACATACCCGGGCACCGTGACCTGCGGGTCGATTGCGATCGGGTTGTTGTCGAGCACATATGCCAGTTGGCCGGCCTCGGACCGCTGGTCTTCGAGCTGAATGTTGAGGTCCTGCTCTCCGAAGGGAAACTGCTCGAGTTTCAAGGCGGTATTGAACGCGCCCTGATAGCGGATCGCGTAGTAGAGGGAGCCATCCGGCTGCGGCACGGGCTCCTCGGTAAGTGGCTTCGCGTCGAGCGCCCATGTCTCGTAGGGGTTCATCACCTCGAGTGACTCGTACGGTGCGAGATCAGCTCCTTGCCAGCGCATCCATACGTAGAGGTCAGCCATAAAGCTGTTCGTCGCGAGGTCGATGCCTTGGATGTTCTCGATGTAGGCGCCGATGACGACCTCACGCACGCCGGGTTCCTTGCCGATGTCTGCGGCACCTGGGCCCGAGACGGAAGGCAGGCTGGCTGCGACCGCATCTGCCATCGTGAAACACGACAAGAAACCGACAAGCAGGAGTGCTGCGGCGATGAATCGTCGGGCATGCGTTCCGCGTCTCGAAGCCATACATGCGGACCATACTTGGTTAGGCAGAAAGACCGCTGCGATGTGGTGGGTCTTCAGCAAGATTCACGACGTTAGTGTCGTGAGCGTGGTCAGGCTTTCGGGCGACGAGAGAGGACGTAACCGCCGCCAGCCGCCAAGGCGACACCCATGACCGCCCAGATCACCTGCCCGGACATGACGCTGCCTTCGATGAATCCCGCGCCGAGGGCGAACCAGGTCGCGCCGATCATGACGAGGACGGCACCGATGGCTCGGCGCATCGGGCTCAGATGTCTCATGGGTCGACCCTGTCATATCTGGAAGCCGGCCGCGAGAGCGAGGCCCGGTCTGCAGAGTGAGAGGATGCAGCCATGCCAGCACATCACGGGCCCAGCGTTCTCGTCACGGGGATCCACTCGGCGGTAGGCGAGTACATCGGCTCCGCGTTCATGGGGCATGGCTGGTTTGTCGTCGGGGCAGACTCATCGCACCGCACCTCGCACTTCGCCCGTGCGCACGTGCATGCAGACCTCTCAAGTATCGAGTCCTATTCTCACGCGGTTCGGCGCGCTGCGATCCTCGGCAACGGCCTGGACTGCGTGGTGAACTCCGACGCGGTTCCGGTCTTCGGGGAGCAGGGCGAGGAGTTCATCCGGGCGGCATTCGTGCAGGCACTCGCCGAAATGCGCGGGTCGGTTGTCAATGTGCTTGCCGAGGCGCGGAGCGAGGGCCTTGACCGATCGTTCGTCCTGAGCAGAACTGCAGAGCTGGCCGCACTGAATGCTGGCGCTCGAGTGAACACGGTCGCCCCGAATCTCGTGGACTCGACCTCGGCCTACCGGGGTGCAGATCCCGATGAATTCCTCGCCACCCTCACCGCCAGCGAACCCGCGGTGCGCCCAAGGCCGACACTCGATGACGTAGCAGCCGCGGTGTTCTTCATCGCGAGTGAGCCGTTGAGCGGGGTCACCCTCGGAGCCGACGACATTCTTCCTGCACTGCGCAGTTAATCCAGTTCGGCTTGCGTTTTCCCAGTGGAACAGGGCTCCTGACCACTAGCGTCGGGACATGCTGCCACGCCGCCGACTGTCGTTCGCTGGTCCGATCCTCCTCGGATCAACCCTCCTCGGGTTCGGCCCAGTCCTGGCCGCGGCGCCGAGCGTGCACGCGGATTCCGCGGCAACTGTGATGACGCGCAATATCTATCTCGGCGCTGATGTGAGCGCTGCCCTTGCGCTCATCCCGTCGATGCCGACTGCCGCGCAGTCGCTCTGGGACCAGATGCGGGCCACTGACATCAGTTCGCGCGCGCCGGCGCTGGCCCGCGAGATCGTCACGGCAAGGCCCGATGTCCTCGGAATGCAGGAGGTCGCCACGTGGGAGTGCCGGGCGGGGTTCGGTGCTCCGAAGGTCGTGTTCGATTTTGCGAGGCTCATCCTCGATGCGACGAGGGCGGCGGGTGTGCCGTACGTCATTGCATCGGCGGACGGATTCCAAGCGCGCAATCCCGGCTACGGCATCCCGGCAATCCCATTCGTAACGACGGTTCACGACCCTGCCACGTTCCAGCCCCTGTTCGGAGTCGACGATGCTGCCTGCGGATTCTCGATCTCGGACGTGATTGCGGTGCCGGAGGAGCTGGCGCCGATGGTTCGCGCGGCGGGCGCAGTCGACTACGAGGAGCGCACAGCCCTCGTCCCGGTCGTGATGGTGGTGCCGCGCGGATATGCATGGGCAGATATTGAGGTGGGGGGTACGCCGACGAGATTCGTGAGCACCCATCTGGAGTCATTCTGGTCGCCGGATGCGGTTCCGCCGTCGGCGATCCAGTCCGGTCAGCTTGTCCGCGATCTTGGCTCGACGACGATGCCGCTCGTCGTTCTCGGCGACTTCAATGCCGATCCGCGTGATCCGAGGGCACCGGGCGAGAATCCCGGTGACCAGCCGGAGGTGAGCGCCGCATGCCTCGCCCAAACTGGCAGCCTCCCGACCTGCAACGCGTACTGGACGATGGTGGCGGGCGGCTTCACCGATGCCGGGCCCGACTCAACCGCTCCCGGGAACCGCAGCTGGGGCGGGGCGGCCGACCTTGCCGGGCCGGACGCCGCCCGCGTGGACGCCGCGCGGGCCATGGGCAATGACCGGGGGTTCACTGACCGACTCGATTACGTGTTCGTCCGCAACGGCGCTGAGGTCGTTCGTGCGTACCTGGTGGGGGCGACCTGGCCCGAGGGCGAGGGGACGTGGCCGTGCGGTGAGCGCGTCTGCATGGCGAGTGATCACGCTGGCGTCGTTGCCGAAGTGATGATCCCGGTTTCGTCGAGCATCGATGCTCGGCCGGGCATTGATCCCTCTCGACCGTGGACCATCATCGTCGTCCTCGGCGGTCTTGCGCTGGCGGGTTCGGTGGTCGTCAGCGTCGTGCTCGTCAAGGCCTTTCGTCGAGTCTCGGCCCATTGATCGCTCGCCGGACCGAGACTCCACGTCGCTCCGAAGGATCCGCGGCGTGCCGAGCCAAACGTCGTTGGCTCGGTCAGCCTCCGATCCGGATGGGTGACTCGGTGACGTCGACACTCGTCGGCGTTGTGAGTGCCGCGCAGCTGCCGTCGAGCCGGCACAGCGTTGGCCCGAGCCCGCTGGCGTCGACCTTCGCGGCTGCACCGGTGGACCACAGCAGTGAGTAGTTCCGGCCATCGGCTCCCGTCAGCTGGCACACCTGCACCACACCTGCGGCCCCTGCCGTGCCGCAGCGCTGCATGCGGGACCCGACGAGCCAGGAGTAGGTCGTGCTCCAGCCCTGCTTCGCTGCAGGCGTGCCGGGGTTCAGCTGCCCGCCGAGGAGGTCGTAGTCGCTGCCGGACCACAGGTACCAGTAGGTGGAGTCGATGCCGTACTGCACCGACTGGATGAACGACTGCGCGATATAGGCGGCCGTTGTCGAGTCGCTCAGGGGCACGCGCCCCTCGGACGAGCTCGCAAGGCCGTAGTTCAGCTCGGTGTCGAGGATCTCGCGGTCGGCCGGCGCACCATTGACGGCGAGCATCGTCTTGAACTGGGCCACGAGGTCGAGACGGTCCTTGGGAGTTCCGTTCGGCAGCGGGTAACTGTGGACCGAGAACGCATCGACGGGCCAGCCCTTCGCCTTGAGCGCGGTGAGGTACTGGGTGTACTGGTTGGCGAACGTGCCGGATGCGCGAACGCCGGTGCTGGCCGCGACGACAGAGGCGGAGGGCGAGCAGCCCTTGATCGCCGCGTTCGCCTTCTCAGTGAGGTCGGCGAGCTGCTCTTGGGTGCCGGACCAGTAGCGAGAGATGTTGCCCTCGTTCCAGACCTCGTAGGAGCCGATGGCCCCGCCGTACTTCGTGCACATTGCCTTGAGGAAGTCCGCGGCATCGTCGAGGTTCGAAGGCGGGGCACTGTCGCCCTTGCCGCCGTTGGCCCATGCCGGAGTGTTGCCCAGCACGTAGAGGACACCGGCGCCCAGAGCCGAGGCCCGTGCGACGGTGGCGCTGAGCTTCGACCAGTCGTAGACCCCCTTGGACGTCTCGATCTCCTTCCAGGAGACCCCGACATCCCAGAGCCGGAGCGAGCCGGTCGGAACCTGCGGGCTCACCCAGTCGACGGGAGCGGTGAGGCCGAACAGCGAGCCCCGGACGGGATCGGTCACCGGAGCGGCATAGCCGGTGAACGGCAGGGTGAGGCCGCCCCCAGCGCCGCTGCCGGCGCTCGCGGACTCAGGAACGACGGCTGGTTGGACGGCGGCAATGATCCCTTGCTGCTTCGCGAAATCCTCGACGGTATAGAGGGTGTTCGACTCGCAGCGGTCGGCGCGGCTCTTGATGTCTGCGATCTCCTCGGGGCTGAGCGACAGCCCCCACGCCGCGACGTTCGTGAGCCGGGCTACGACTCCGTTGCAGGCTTCGACGCCGGGCTTGAGATGGAAGGCACCGATTGTCTCCGCGTACTGCCAGACGCTCGCGACTCGAAGCAGGCAGCCGACATCCCTGTTGCAGTAGCGGATCCACTCGTTCAATGCCTGGGATTCGTCGGAGGCATCGGAGGTGAGGAGGGTGAGGTCGACCAGCTCCTGAAATGTGTAGAGCTTCTGGGTGACCTGCAGTTGGGTCACGCCCTTCGCGCGGGTCTTCACCGGTGTGGCGGACGTGTTCGTCGCCCACGCGAGGCGCTGCGCCGGGGTCCAGGCGTAGGCGCCCTGCCCCCAAGCCTCCTTGTAGCTCATGATCGGTGCGATGTTCAGCCCACGGGCGGTCTTCTGGGTCGCGCCGAGCGCGGTGACCCAGGTGCCGCCTGTCATCTTGCAGCGGGCGCCGACTGTGGGCTTGACCTGAGCGAGGGAAATGATCATGCGCTGACGCAGATTGCAGCCCTTGGCGTCCTTCTTGAGCGCGGTGGCGGTCGGGATGAACTGGGTCGGGCCCCGATAGCCGACGTACAGGGGCGGCGCTGCCGGAATGCTCGCGACGAGCTGGTCGAATGAGTAACTCGTCGTTGCGGCCTCGGCTGGCGCGGCGGCGCCGACACTGAGCACGGATGCGGAGGCAATCATGGCGAGCGCGAGAACCGGCGAGGTGATGCGAGCAAGCTTCATATGCAGAGTATGACCTTCTGCCAGTCAATAGTGAAGGACGCGGTCACCGCCGTGCGCGCGACCTCGGTGTCGGACCCGGATCACGTCAAC
>CALPZT020000125.1 GCA_943328365.2 Bifidobacterium breve
CAAGAAGGCCCTCGAGGAAACCGATGGTGACTTCGACCTGGCGGTTGAGCACCTGCGAATCTCCGGCGCTGCCAAGGCCGCCAAGCGCGGGGCTGAGCGCGAGACATCCAATGGCCTCGTGGCAGCGTCGGGCAATGCACTTGTCGAACTGCTGTGCGAGACCGACTTCGTTGCCAAGAGCGCGGAGTTCCTCGCGCTCGCCGATGGCATCGCTCAGGCGGCCAATGACGGTCAGCTCGGCGATCCGGTTGCGCTCGGGTCCGCCACCCTCGCTGACGGTCGCACCGTGAGTGCGTCAATCGCTGAGATGGGTGGCGTCATCGGCGAGAAGATCGAGCTCGGTCGCGTTGCGGTCCTGCCCAGCCCGGTCGCGATCTACATGCACCGTCGTGCGTCCGATCTTCCGCCGCAGGTTGGCGTCATGGTGGCGTACTCGGGCAGCGAGGATGCAGCCCGTGCAGCAGCGATGCAGATTGCGGCGATGCGCCCTCAGTACGTGACGCGCGATGAGGTCCCGGCCGACGTCGTCGAGAACGAGCGGCGCATTGCCGAGGCCACGGCGAAGGAGGAAGGCAAGCCTGAGGCCGCCCTTCCGAAGATCGTCGAGGGTCGCGTGAACGGATTCTTCAAGGAAAGCGTCCTGCTCGAGCAGTCGAGTGTTGCCGACAGCAAGAAGACCGTGGCACAGGTCCTCAAGGATGCCGGTACCGAGGTCACGGCTTTCGCCAGGTTCGAGGCGGGTCACTAGGTACAGTGCGCTTGAGGAGCTCAAGGCGGCACGTGCCGCGTGCCTTGGTTGGGTTCCCCTGGCAGCACGGGGATGATCGTCGCCGCATCGAGGGACATTCGTGAAGGGGAGAGGCTGATGGCTCCAAGTTCTGCATCCGGAGCCGTTCAGCCCTCCCTGGAGGGCATGATCGATACGTGGCCCCAGGCGCCTGAGGGCGGTTGGCGGCGGGTGCTGCTCAAGCTGTCGGGTGAGGCCTTCGCCGGGAGCGGGCAGCTGGGAGTTGATCCCGATGTGGTGTCGGGCATTGCCGGCCAGATCGCAGACGTCGTCCGATCGGGAGTCGAGGTTGCCGTGGTCATCGGCGGCGGCAACTACTTCCGCGGCGCTCAGCTATCCGAGCGGGGCATTGACCGGGCGCGCGCAGACTACATGGGAATGCTCGGCACCGTGATGAACTGCCTGGCCCTGCAGGATTTCTGCGAGAAGGCCGGCATCGACACCAGGGTTCAGACCGCGATCGCCATGGGCCAGGTCGCTGAGCCCTACGTTCCAAGGCGCGCTATCCGCCACCTGGAGAAGGGTCGAGTCGTGATCTTCGGCGCGGGCCTTGGCCAGCCGTACTTTTCCACTGACACCACCGCGGCGCAACGTGCCCTCGAGGTGGGCGCGGAGGTAGTCCTCATGGCGAAGGGGGTGGACGGCGTCTATGACGACGATCCCCGAACCAATCCCGATGCGAAGCGCTTTCGGAATCTCACCCACGATGAGGTCCTCACCCGCAACCTCAAGGTGGCTGATGCAACCGCAATCAGTCTCTGCCGCGATAACCATCTGCCGATCGAGGTGTTCAACCTCCTCGTGGATGGCAATATCGCAAGGGCTGTCCGTGGAGAGACAATTGGAACGCTCATCTCAACCGAATAGCCAAGCCGTCCGCCTGATCAGGTATGCCTGATGCCGGTCATCATCCAAGGGAGTCCATCGTGAGCGAGCAGATCGATCTCATCCTTCTCGAGGCTGAGGAAAAGATGGACAAGGCCGTCGTCGTCGCGCGTGAGGACTTCGCCACCATCCGCACCGGCAGGGCGAACCCAGCGATGTTCGCCAAGATCGTCGTCGACTACTACGGAACCCTCACACCGCTCACGCAGATGGCCGGGTTCCAGATTCCCGAGCCTCGGCTCATCGTGATTTCCCCCTACGACAAAGGCTCCTTCACCGGCATCGAGAAGGCGATTCGAGACAGCGATCTCGGGGTCAATCCGACATCAGACGGCTCGGTCATTCGGGTATCGCTGCCCCAACTCACCGAGGAGCGCCGCCGCGACTACATCAAGGTCGCCAAGCACAAGGCCGAGGATGCCCGCGTTTCCGTTCGCAACATCAGGCGCAATGCCAAGGATCAGTTCGATCGGCTCCAGAAGGATGGTGAGGTCGGCGAGGATGAGGTTCGACGTGCCGAGAAGACACTCGACGACACCACGCACCGTCACGTCGAGCATATTGACGAGATCCTCAAGCACAAAGAAGCAGAACTGCTCGAGGTCTGATCTTGACTGACGCCGACCCCGCCGCGCCGAAGTCCCGCGCAGGGCGCAACCTGCCGGCAGCGATCGGTTCGGGCCTCGGCCTCGGTGCTGTTGTCCTGCTGTCGCTGTTCACCTGGAAGTGGACCTTCGGGGTGGTCGTCGTCGTGGCGCTCCTCATCGCGGTGCGAGAGTTCGTTCAGGCGTTCGGCAGCCGCGGGATCAAGGTCGCTCGGACCCCGTTGTTCATCGCCACGGTCCTCCTCCCTGTCTCGGCATTCATCTGGGGCCTGTCGGTCGAGGTGGTGGTGCTCGGCATCACCGTGCTGTTCGTCATGTTCTGGCGGATTCGCCTCGGCACCGACGGCTACGTCCGGGATGTGTCGGCGAGTATCTTCGTCGCTGCCTATGTGCCGTTCATGGCCGGCTTCGTGATGCTCACCCTCGCAGCGGATGACGGTCCGAAGCGAGTGGTCGTCTTCATTCTTCTCACCGTCGCAAACGACATTGGTGGATATGCGGCCGGGGTCTTCTTCGGCAAGCACCCGATTGCCGCTCAGATCAGTCCGAAGAAGTCGTGGGAGGGTTTCGCCGGCTCGCTCGTCGTCCAGTCCGCAGTCGGCGCTGCGTCATTCGTCCTTCTCCTCGATGCACCGTGGTGGCAAGGGGTGCTCGCCGGCGTGGTTCTCACCGTGACCGCGACTGCCGGCGACTTCGCCGAAAGCGCCATCAAGCGCGACCTCGGCATCAAGGACATGGGCCGGATGCTGCCCGGGCATGGCGGAATGATGGATCGCCTAGATTCGCTCATCCCTAATGCCTTCGCTTCGTGGGTCATCTTCTCGGTGTTCCTCGGCAGTGGGATTGGCTGATCACCATGCCTGAGCCCGGCGAACTCGTATTCGATGCTCCGCGACGTGGCAAGGCGCCGCGTCACCTCATGGACCTCTCCGCCGCTGAGCGCAAGGCCGCGGTTGTGGAACTCGGGCTTCCGGCATTTCGAGCCGATCAGGTGTCGAGGCAGTGGCTCGGACGCCTGAGCGACGATCCGAGCACCTGGACAGATGTGCCCGAGCCAGTGCGCGATGTGATCTCCGGCGCGCTCCTGCCGCAGTTGCTCACCGGGGTTCGCACGATCGACTGCGACAACGGAACGACGGTGAAAAGCGTGTGGCGCCTGCACGATGGCGCACTCGTCGAGTCCGTCCTCATGCGCTATCCCGACCGGGCCACCATCTGCATCTCATCGCAGGCTGGCTGCGGGATGAATTGCCCCTTCTGCGCGACAGGGCAGGCTGGCCTCACTCGCAACCTCTCGACCGCGGAGATCGTCGAGCAGGTGCTTGCGGGCGCGCGTGCCCTTGATCGGGGGGAGGTCGCCGGCGGACCTGGCCGAGTGAGCAATGTCGTGTTCATGGGGATGGGCGAGCCGCTCGCCAATTACTCAGCGGTGATCGGTGCTGTTCGCCGGCTCATCTCTCCGGCCCCGGACGGGCTGGGGATGAGCGCTCGCGGCGTCACCGTTTCCACTGTCGGGCTCGTGCCGAGGATGCAGCAGCTCGCGGGGGAGGGTCTTGCCGTGACCCTGGCCGTGTCCCTGCATGCCCCGGACGACAACCTGCGCGACACCCTCGTCCCGGTGAACACACGCTGGCCCGTGAGCGAGGTCCTCGGTGCGGCTTGGGAGTATGCCGACCGAACAGGGCGTCGGGTGAGCATCGAGTACGCGCTCATCAAGGGCATCAATGATCAGACGTGGCGCGCCGACCTGCTTGCTGATCTCGTCGAAGGTCAACTCGTGCACGTGAATCTCATCCCGCTGAATCCGACTCCGGGATCGATCTGGACAGCCTCGACCATTCAGGATGAACGCGCATTCGTCGCAACCCTCAAGCGGCGCGGAGTGCCGGTCACCGTTCGTGACACTCGGGGCCGAGATATCGATGGGGCGTGTGGGCAACTGGCCGCTGCACAGGGCTAGCGACTGCTGGTCCTGATATCGCCGCAGGCGCTCACGACATTGCCGCAGGCGCTCAAGACATTGCCGCAGGCGCTCACTGGAGTTGCGACCCCCAAACGGTTGCCAGTCGTGTCACACTTGCGCATGGCAAATCTCGAAGTTGGCGGCCTCGATGCCGGCGGCCTGGGCGTCTCGCGGTCTCAGGCAATATGGCTGGTTCTCGCCTCAGTTGCCCGAACAGTAGTTGGCATGGCGTTCATCTTTCTGGCGCTCTCGCTCGTGCCTCAACGACCGGACGCAAGTATCGCCGTCCCTGTCGTGATGGTGATCGTCGGGATCCTCGGCTACGGCTGGTTCTTCGCGCATCAGGTGAAGAAGGTGACGCATGCGAGATATCCGACGGTCCGCTCAATTGAGGCGCTGATTCTCGTAGGCACGATGTTCCTGGCAGTGTTCGCGGTGGTCTACGGAGTCATCTCAGCGCAGGTGCCCGGCTCGTTCACTGAACCGCTTGATCATTTCACTGCCTACTACTTCGCCCTCACTGTTCTTGCTACCGTCGGATTCGGCGACATCACTCCGGTCGGAGATGGCGCGCGCATTGCCTGCATGGTGCAGATGGCGCTCGATATCGCGTTCATCGGTGCTGCGGTGAGGATCCTCAGCGGAACGGCGCAGCGGGCAATGCGGGCACGCAAAGCGACGAGCGCGCACGAAACGGTGACGGGATGAGCGCGCGCGAAACGGTGATCGGATGAGTGCATACGAGCAGGCGAAGGAGCGGGCACGGACGGATCCCGCCGCGTTCTGGGGCGAGGCGGCATCGCTTATCGATTGGGAGCGCAGTCCGGTGCGTGTGCTCGACGACGACCGGCCCCCGCTTTACCGGTGGTTCCCGGACGCCACGCTCAACACCTGCTGGAATGCACTCGACCGCCATGTCGAAGCTGGTAGGGGTGATCGCCCGGCAATCCACCATGTGAGCCCGGTGACCGGGACAGCGCGAACCATCACCTATCGCGAGCTGCTCGGTGAGGTCGCCGCATTCGCCGGAGTCCTCCACGACCTGGGCGTCGGAGCGGGCGATCGAGTGATCATCTACCTGCCGATGATCCCTGAGGCCGCTGTCGCGATGCTTGCCTGCGCTCGGATCGGCGCGGTGCATTCGGTCGTGTTCGGGGGGTTCGCTCCCCAGGAGCTCGCGGCACGAATCGACGATGCCATGCCGAAGGTAGTCGTGACTGCCTCGTGCGGGATCGAACCGAAGCACATTGTCGAATACAAGCCGCTCATTGATGCGGCCATCTCCCTCGCGACGCACGCACCCGATCGCGTCATCGTCCTGCAGCGTCCGGCGTGCATCGCGGCGATGGGGCCGCTAGACCTCGACTGGCACGAGGCCATGGCGGCGGCGGTGCCGCAGCCAACCGTCCCGGTGGGGGCGACCGAC
>CALPZT020000126.1 GCA_943328365.2 Bifidobacterium breve
GGCCAGCACGCGATGGCGAACGCCGTAAGCGCGGCGATCACCGGTGACAGCCACGTCATCGTCCAGGCGGGCACCGGCACCGGAAAGTCGCTCGGCTACCTGGTGCCCGCAGCACTGCACGCCGTGACCGAGAACAAGGCGGTCATCGTGGCCACCGCGACCCTCGCCCTGCAGAAGCAGCTCGTCGACCGCGACCTGCCACGCATGGCGCAGGCCCTGAGCCCGTCGCTGCCTCGTCCGGTGACCTTTGCCGTCCTCAAGGGTCGCAACAACTACATCTGCCTCCAGAAGCTGCACGGTGCGATCCCCGAGGACGAATCCGACGCGTTGTTCACCACCCAGAAGAGCGCACTGGCGGAGCAGGTGATTGCCGTTCGCGAGTGGGCGGAGCAGTCCCCGACCGGCGATCGCGACGACTACCCGGATGACATCGACCCGAGGGTCTGGAGGTCGCTGTCCGTCGGACGCCGTGAATGCGTCGGTGAGAGCCGTTGCTCATTCGGCGAGGAGTGCTTCACGGTCAAGAGGCGCCTTGAAGCGCAGGAGGCCGACATCGTCATCACGAACCACGCGATGCTCGCAATCGATGCACTCGAGGGCATTCCAGTGCTCCCCGAGCACTCGGCGGTCATCATCGATGAGGGCCATGAGCTCGTCGACCGTGCGACGGCAGCCGTCACGAGTGAGCTCAATGTCCCGATGATCGAGCGCGCCCTGAGCCGCGGGCGCAAGCACATCGACTCTCGCACCTACGAGATGCTGCAGCAGGCGGGCGAGGATTTCGACGACTGCCTGCGGCTGGCGGCCGAGCCCCTCGCCGGCCCAACCCAGCTCAAGCCGGTCGGCAGCGACGTCACCTTGGCCCTCACGGTCATCCGCGATGCCTGCCATCAGGCCATCACCGAGATCAACGCCGACAAGGAGTCGAAGGACCCGGAGTCACTCGCTGCGAAGCAGCATGCGCGTGGTGCGATCGAGGAGGTCCATGACACGGCCGGTGCGCTGCTTGCCGGCGATGACTTCGACGTCATCTGGCTCGATCCCGGGGAAGGGCGCTCGCCGAGCCTGAAGCTTGCCCCGCTGTCGGTGGCCGGGCTGCTTCGCGAGGCGCTGTTCGCCAAGTCGCCCGTCGTGATGACGAGCGCGACCCTCACCGTCGGGGGCGGATTCGATTCGCTCGTTGCGAGCCTGGGTCTCTCCGATGAGCAGGTCACGACCATGGATGTCGGCTCGCCGTTCGACCACGCGAAGCAGGGGATCCTCTACGTCGCTAAAGACCTGCCCGCGCCCGGGCGCGAAGGTGTGGCAATGGAGGCACTCGACGAGCTGGCCGAGCTCATTGAGGCTGCAGGCGGTCGCACTCTGGCGCTGTTCAGCAGTTGGCGGGGTGTCGACCGGGCGGCCGACTACCTGCGCGTCCGTCTCGATTCGAGGCGGTTCCCGCTGCTCGTCCAGAAGAAGGGCGATTCGGTCGGCTCTCTCGTCCAGCGGTTCGCCGATGATCATCCATCGACGCTGCTCGGTACCGTGTCGCTGTGGCAGGGAGTCGATGTGCCGGGGGAGTCGTGCATTCAGGTCATCATCGACCGAATCCCGTTCCCGCGTCCGGATGATCCGCTGCTCAGCGCCCGGCAGCGCGCAGTCGATGAAGCCGGTGGATCAGGCTTTCGCGCTATCTCGGTTCCGAAGGCCGGCTTGCTCCTTGCCCAGGGTGCCGGTCGACTCATCCGCGGGGCCAGTGATCGAGGCGTCGTGTCGATCCTCGACTCCAGGCTCGCGACCGCTGGCTATGGTCGGGCGCTTCGAGCGAGCCTTCCGCCGTTCTGGTACACGACCGACCGTGCGACCGTGCTCACCTCGCTTACCCGCCTGCGAGACGAGCTCGACTCTCGGGACTGATCCCGGGCCGCACTGACGGTCGCGCTGACCATCATCCGACCGCACGTCGATGCGTGACAGAATTCGGCCATGACGAACTCCAGCTACGTCCCGGACCCGGCACGCTACGACGGGCGAATGCCCTACCGGCGAACCGGACGAAGCGGACTCCAACTCCCGGTGGTCTCCCTGGGCTTTTGGCACAACTTCGGCGACGACAAGCCGATCGAGGGTCAGCGTGCCATCATGCAGCGCGCCTTCGACCTGGGCATCACCCACTTCGACCTCGCGAACAACTACGGTCCGCCCGCAGGTACGGCGGAGATCAATGTCGGCCGGATCCTGCGCGAGGACTTCAGCGGCCTGCGCGATGAGCTCGTCATCTCGAGCAAGGCCGGCTGGGATATGTGGCCTGGCCCCTACGGCGATCTCGGCTCGCGCAAGTACCTCCTCGCGAGCCTGGACCAGAGTCTCACCCGACTCGGCATCGACTATGTCGACATCTTCTACCACCACCGGCCCGACCCCGATACGCCGATCGCGGAGTCGATGGGGGCACTTCATACCGCTGTGCAGCAGGGCAAGGCGCTCTACGCAGGCATCTCGTCGTATTCGCCGAGCCGGACCTTGGAGGCGGCCCGTATCCTCGCCGACCTCGGCACGCCCCTGCTCATCCACCAGCCCTCCTACTCGATGTTCAACCGCTGGATCGAGTCAGGCCTTCTCGACGCCCTCGAAGAGGTCGGCGCAGGCTGCATCACGTTCAGCCCGCTTGCCCAGGGCCTGCTCACCGATCGCTACCTCGATGGCATCCCGGGCGATTCGCGGGCGGCTGCCGGCAAGAGCCTGTTCGACGCGCACCTGTCCGATGAGAACATCGAGCGGGTACGGGCACTGGCCGCCATTGCCGAGGCGAGGGGCCAGTCGCTGGCCCAGATGGCGGTGTCGTGGACGCTGCGCGACCCGAGGGTGACGACGACACTGCTCGGTGCGAGCAGCGTGCGCCAACTCGACGAGACTGCGGCCGCGGTGCAGGCCCTGGCCTTCACTGACGCGGAACTCGCGGCAATCGACGAGTACGCGGTCGAAGCAGACATCAACCTGTGGGCAGCTCAGTCGCTCATTCCCTGAGCCGGTCGCTTCAAGCGCGCGTTTCGAGCGTCACAAGCGGCGAAGCACGCTCACGACCTTGCCCATAATCGTTGCCTCGTCGCCGAGAATGGGTGCGTAGGCTGGGTTGTGCGGCATGAGCCATACGTGGCCGTCGCGGCGCTTGAGTGTCTTGACGGTTGCCTCGTCGCCGAGCAGTGCAGCGACGATGTCGCCGTTCTCGGCATCATGCTGCTGGCGCACGACGACCCAGTCGCCATCGCAGATCGCCGCATCGATCATCGAATCGCCGGCCACCTTGAGCAGGAACAGGTCGCCGTCGCCGACGAGCTCGCGGGGGAGCGGGAAGACTGCCTCGACCTCCTGCTCGGCGAGGATCGGGCCGCCGGCTGCAATACGCCCGACGAGCGGCACGTATGCGGCGGCAGGACGAGCAAACTCATCTGACGGCTCGTCGACCAAGACCTCGACAGCCCGCAGGGCGCTGGAGCCGGACCCGGCGGGGGCATTCTCAGACAGGTCGGCGACGACGAGAGCGCGCGGCCGGTTGGGGTCGCGGCGCAGGTAGCCGAGCTTGACCAAGGTGGTGAGCTGGTGGGAGACCGAGCTCGGCGAGGTCAGGCCCACGCCATCGCCGATCTCGCGCACGCTCGGCGGGTAGCCGCGGGTCGCGACCGTGTCGCGGATGACCTCGAGGATGGCGCGCTGCCGAGGGGTCAGGCCGGTCTCGTCGGCCGGGCCGTCGGGGAGTTCGGTTACTCGTGCGGTCACGTGCGGGCCTCTCGTTCACGGGGCGGATGTTCGCGGTGCTGGTTGTGCATCGAGCGGTCGTTCGCCGAACTGAGATCGAGTGTCAGACCTGTTCGGCAGTCTGTGCTCAGTCAGTGCGGCGGAGCTTGCGGGTCAACGTTTCGCTGGCCGCAACGCTACAGCGGCGACACGCCGAAATCAAACATATGTTCGAATGTTCTGGACGTGGCGCTCGTGATCTGCTAGAAAATGGACATATGTTCGATCGAACACACGTTCGAAGCAACACGTTCGAAGCAATGTGCGAAGAAGAGCAAGAAGAAGAGCAATGTGCGAAGACACGAGAAAGGCGTACCCATGTCGATACAGGCGTCGATTCACCTCACGAGCCCGAGCCCGATCCCGGGGCCGAACTCGAGGCGAAGCTCAAGAACGACCACGTCGGTGCGCGCGCAGCCAGGGGGCGCGAGAGCAACGCGGGTATCACGTGACAATCGCGGGCCCGTCCGAGCTGGCACGACTCTGCGCTCGCGTTCAGGTGCATCGAGTCGCGCCAATCGGGTGTTGTCCGACCGGGCAGCGGGCTGGAGTGGTGCGCCGATGACACGCACGCCCGCTCCCGTCCGGCGCACGCCTCGTGCAGTGCGGATTCGGGGTCGTTTCATGATCTTCGGTGCATCGATCCTCACGATCATCGGCATCGCCATCGCATCGGGACAGTTGGCCGGTGCGAGCGATGTTGCGCAAACGGCTTCCGCCACTGAGATGGTCACCGTTCAAGCCGGCGATTCGCTGTGGTCACTCGCGACGAAGGCCGTGCTGACAGGCGACCCGCGCGACACGGTCCAGCGGATACGCGAACTCAACGGCATCGAGGGCTCGGTCATCGCCATCGGCGATCGACTGGTGGTGCCAGTCGATCCGTCGGCCCGGTGATTTCCCCGTCAATTGCATGCGAGCTCGCCTATGCATCCGGTCATTGATCGGATATACGCGACGCGCCGAAGACGTGTGCCTTGCATTCGCACTGATGGAGGGCTAACGTCGTACCCCTAGATGTAGTAGTCACAGCCGTGTGATTCATCAACAGGTTGTGGTAACGAGGTCACAGACTATCCACAGGGGCTCCCCAGGATCATCCCCAAAGGGTTGTGATGGCCGCATCTGGTGTGACGGAAGTGGCCCAAGTTCAAGGCGCGAAGGGAGGTACGGGGATGCGATGCCCGTTCTGCAAGGAGGATGACTCGCGGGTCGTCGATTCCCGGACCGCTGACGATGGGGCGGCGATTCGCCGCCGCCGCGAGTGCGCCTCCTGTGGCCGCAGGTTTACGACCGCCGAGACCTCTGTGCTCCTTGTTGCCAAGCGCTCCGGCGTCGTCGAGCCGTTCAGCCGGGGCAAGGTTGTGTCAGGGGTACGCAAGGCATGTCAGGGCCGGCCGGTAAGCGACGATGAGCTTGCACTCCTTGCCCAGCGAGTCGAGGATTCGCTGCGCGCCGGTGGCCACGCCGAGATACCGGCCATGGAGGTCGGCCTTGCGATCCTCAGCCCGCTTCGCGAGCTGGACGAAGTTGCCTACCTGAGATTCGCGTCGGTCTACCGCTCCTTCGACACCCTCGAGGATTTCGAAGCCGAGATCGCCTTGCTCCGCGCTGAAGGCGAGGCCACCGGCGAGGAGCCGGACGCAAAGACTTCCCGAACCACCGAAGAAAGCCGTGCCCGCTAGGGCGCGAGCAATCCACCCACTTCCCAGTCCGCTATCCGCTCGAACAAGAAAGGCACCACCGATGTCCGTGACCACAAGCAACAAGCCGAGCGCGACAGCTGACGCGTCGTCATTCGTCCACAACACCCTCCGCAAGCCCGGCCTTGTCATCGAGCGGCTCTACACGACTCCCGGGCAGCACCCGTATGAAGGCGTGA
>CALPZT020000127.1 GCA_943328365.2 Bifidobacterium breve
CCGCCGAACGCGCGCGGGTTCTTGCCCGTCGCCTCGCTCACCATGAGCAGCAGGCCGAGCGCGGCCGGGTCTGCGGCGCCGTCCTTCGTGGTCGTGAATGCTCGCGCATTGGCGGCGAGGGTTGCGGTGGCCTTCGACACTGCTGGCTTTCCGTAGCCTGCTGCCACGAGTGCGACGACAGACGAGGCGGTCGACGTGTAGTCGGGCCCGGTGCCGAAGGATGAGTCGAGCGCGCCCTTCGCCATGATCTTCTTGCTCAGGTAGCTCGCGACCTTCTGGGTCGTGGAACGCGAGCAGGCGGGGGAACCCGCGAGCTTCTTCGGACCGGACACTGGCACCGCTGCCGTGAGGCCGAGCATGCCCTGAGAGCTTGCTGCGCCGTCCGGCTTGGACCCCTTCTGGTAGCTCAGCCCGCCACCGTCGGCCGACGTGCACGGGGCGACGAGGGTTCCGAGGAACGTGGCGCCTGCCACGTAGGCGGGCACCTGGAAGTTCGGCGCCTGCGTCATGACGGCGGCAAGTGAGAGGCCGGTCGAGTTCGCATCCGATGCGCCGCCCGGGAAGAAGGGCCAGCCGCCGTCCTTCAACTGCTGCTTGCCGAGCCAGGCGCCGGCGCGATCAGCTGCGCTCACGATCCTCGTCAGTGTGCCTGCGGGTGCCTTCCCGGCATCGTCGAGCGCCATGAGCGCGGCGATGGCAGCGGCCGTCGAGTTGGTGTCAGGACCGGTGGAGTTCACCGGATCGCTGGGGCCGCAGGGCGTAGCGAGGTTGGCCCGGTAGGCCTGGAATGAGCCGTCGGCGCACTGCTGGTCGAGGAGCCAGGTGACGGCCGGGGCGGACGGCGCCACGCCGACCGCAGCAAGCCCGATCATCGCCACTGCTTGGCGAAAGACGCCGTCGTACGTCGGGTCGGCGCTTCCGTAGAGGCCAGTCGTTGCGGAGGGGGCGGCGAGAGCCGGCGTTTGGCCGACGGACACGAGGGCGAGCGCTGCCGCAGCGGCAACGGCCGCGATCGTGATGGTTGGGCGTGTGGTCATGGTCTTCTTTCGTTGATGAGCGGTCCGGGACGATCGCCCGTGACGCCCCCGAAAGAACACCCCTCGCCCGCGAACACTGGCGCGAACGCCAATGAATGCATGCAAGGGGAGACCGGGGTGACCCGGGCTCCGCACCGTTACCTCGACGGATGGAGCCGCTCGCGATCGCCAGGTACTCCGACTTGCCCTTGCGGGCTCACGGTTGCGGGACAGCGCCGGATTCTCACCGGCTTCCCCTGCGTTCGATCACGTGGATGTAGTTGTGGCCGAATCTGACCACGTCCACGACTCGATGTCAAAGATGGGAGTGTGCGGGCCTCGGTGGCGTGCTATGCGAGTCGGCCGGCATCGAGCCGCCTAGTCTTCGGGCATGGAGCATCGAAGACTCGGGCGTAGCGGCCTGCTCGTCAGCGAGATCACCTATGGCAACTGGATCACGCACGGCTCTCAGATCGATGACGATGCAGCGCGCGCGACCGTTCATGCTGCGCTCGATGCCGGGATCACGACCTTCGATACCGCCGACGTCTATGCAGGCACCCGGGCGGAGTCGGTGCTCGGCCGCGCCCTCGAGGGCCAGCGGCGCGAGGGCGTCGAGATCTGCACGAAGGTGTACTTCCCGACGGGGCCGGGGGTGAATGACCGAGGCCTCTCGCGAAAGCACATCATGGAGTCGATCAACGGCTCCCTGCGCAGGCTGCAGACGGATTACGTCGATCTCTATCAGGCCCACCGGTTCGACCACTTCACGCCGCTCGAGGAGACCCTGCGGGCCTTCGACGATCTCGTGAGATCAGGCAAGGTGCTGTATGTCGGGGTTTCGGAGTGGACGGCCGATGAGATCCGGGCGGCGGCGCGTATCGCGGACGAGATGGGCTTTGATCGCCTCGTGTCGAACCAGCCTCAGTATTCGATGCTGTGGCGGGTGATCGAGGCCGAGGTCGTGCCTGCCTGCGAGGAGCTCGGAGTCGGGCAGATTGTCTGGTCGCCAGTCGCGCAGGGCGTGCTCACCGGCAAGTATCAGCCAGGTCAGGTGCTCCCCGCGGAGAGCCGGGCGGTTGGTCCGGAGCCGGGCAGCCTCGAGGCCAGGTTTCTCAATGACGAGACGCTCACGGCGGTGCAAGGGGTGCTGCCGATCGCCGCAGACCTGGGCCTGACTCCCGCGCAGCTTGCTATCGCCTGGGTCCTGCGCAATCCCAATGTGTCGTCGGCGATCATCGGCGCGTCAAGGCCGGAGCAGGTGGCGGAGAACGCGAAGGCGTCCGGCATCGTCCTGCCCGCCGATGCCATCGACGCCATTGACGCGGCGCTCGGCAGTATCGTCCAGACTGATCCTCGGCTCACCTCGTCGCCGAACCCGCGACCATAGGCAACAGACGAACTCAACGTTCTACCCCTCGACAAGGAGATTGCGATGCAGTGGACCTGGCGTTACGAGAAGGCCGACGGCACGGTTGTCGATGCACTGCCCGACACGGTGGTCTCGGGCGGCTTTCCATCGCAGTCCGAGGCGGAGTCGTGGATCGGGGAGTCGTGGCGCGACCTGCTCGAGGCCGGCATCGATCAGGTGACGCTCCTCGAGGGGGATCGCGTCGTCTACGGCCCGATGGGCCTCCAAGAGGCGTAGCCACGCAGGTGGTGGTGCCAGAAGCTCCCGCCGTTTCATCCATCATCTGGGTCAAACGGCGAAGGGGGCTTACGTCTTCGGGGCTCCGCCGCGCTTGACCCGCGGGGGTGGCAGGCGCAGCCGGCGCAGCTGGAGCGTGCGCAGTGCGCCGTAGAGCAAGATGCCCTTGCGATCCTTCGGATCGGGGAACTTCTTCTTCGCCCGCATGCTCAGCTGGACGAGCAGGACGATCATGTCGACCGCGATCATGGCGGTGAAGGCGAAGAACGCGATCGACACCCAGGTCTGCACGGTCTGCTGCTTGATGAACCCGAGGAGCAGCACGCCCACGGCCACGAAGATGAACACCTCGGCGAGCGTGAATCGGGCATCGACGAAGTCGCGGGTGAAGGACTTGGCCGGCCCCTGGTCTCGGAGGGGCATGTAGCGCTCGTCGCCCGCCATCATCCCCCGGCGCTGGGTGGCCCGGGCCTCACGGTCACGTTCGCGGGTGGCCTTCTTGGCAGCCTTCGGATCCTTCGGGATCTTGATCTGCTGCTTTCGGGCGGCCTCGGCCTCACGGCGCGATGGGGTGGGGCGGCCCTTGCCAGCCTCGTGGCCGGCGTCCGAAGTGGCGCCGCCGGCGTCGGTGGGCTCTGGGGTCGATGACTTGTCGCTGCGTCCGAACATCGCCCGAGCGTACTGCCCTTCGGCGGCGGCTCGCGCAAGCCGTGGGCCACGTTCTATTGTGGACAGAACCATCCGGCCTAGGGAGAGCAGCAATGGGACTTTGGAAGCGCGCCACCATGATCTTCAAGTCGAAGGCGAGCAAGGCCCTCGACTCGGCGGAGGATCCCCGCGAAACCCTCGACTACTCCTATGAGAAGCAGCTCGAACTGCTGCAGCAGGTGCGTCGCGGCGTTGCAGATGTCGCGACAAGCCGCAAGCGCATCGAGCTGCAGATCCAGAGCCTCGATCAGCAGGTTGCCAAGCTCGAGCAGCAGGCGAAGGCAGCACTTGCCGGCGGCCGCGAGGACCTCGCCCGTGAAGCGCTCACCCGCGCGAGCGGCCTTCATCAGCAGGTCGCCGACCTCCAGACCCAGCTCGCCGCGCTGCAGGCACAGGAGGAGAAGCTCGTCACGGCCTCCCAGCAGCTGCAAGCCAAGGTCGAGGCGTTCCGGACGAAGAAGGAGACCATCAAGGCCACCTACTCCGCAGCCGAGGCGCAGACGAAGATCAATGAGGCCTACGCGGGAATCTCCTCCGAGCTCGGCGATGTCGGCCTCGCGGTGTCGCGGGCCGAGGACAAGACGGCCCAGATGCAGGCCCGCGCCAGCGCAATCGATGAGCTCGTGGCATCAGGTGCCCTCGAGGACACGACCGGCCTCGGCAAGGACCGGATCACCGCTGAGCTCGAGGCGATGGCCAGCGAGCAGGAGGTCAACGCCCAGCTTGAGGCGATGAAGCGAGAGCTCGGGCCCGCCGGAAAGCCAGAGGCAATCGGGGGCTGAAGTCCAGTGGCGAAGACGAGGTACGGCACCGACCGTGGCCTGACCGTCCGCATGGCCGGAACCGTCGTCGGCCTCGGCGTCCTGTATGTCGTCCTCGCCGGGGTCCTCTACGCCGTTGGCATGAACGCGGTCGTCGTCATCGGCATCAGCGCGGGCGTGCTCTTCTGCCAGTGGTGGTTCTCCGACTCCCTTGCCCTCGCGGCAAGCAAGGCGGTCATCGTCACTCCTCAGGAAGCCCCAGTGCTGCACTCGATCGTTGACCGGCTCTGCGCTCTCGCCGACATGGACAAGCCGCGGGTCGGCATCGCCAACACCGACGTCCCGAATGCCTTCGCGACCGGCCGGAGCGCGAACCGCTCGGTCGTTGTCGTCACGACCGGCCTCCTGCGCCGCCTTGATCAGGAGGAGCTCGAGGGAGTGCTCGCCCACGAGCTGTCGCATGTGGCGCACCGCGATGTCACGGTCATGACCATTGCGTCCTTCACGGCGATCCTCGCCGGCTTCATCGCCCGCACGGCGATGTGGGGGTCGATGGGCCGTGATCGTCGCGACCAGAATGCCGCGGTCGTCTTCATCGTCGTGACCCTCGTCAGCCTCGTCGTCTACGCCGTCTCGTATGTCCTCATCCGTGCGCTATCGAGGTACCGCGAACTTGGCGCTGACCGCGGGGGAGCGCTCATCACCGGGCGGCCATCCGCGCTCGCCCGGGCCCTTCAGAAGATCTCGGGTGACATGGCGCAGATTCCGACTCGCGACCTTCGCGCGATGGAGCCGGTGAGCGCCTTCGCGTTCTTCCCGGCACTCGGAGGAGGCAGGGGCTTCAGCCTCGAGGGCCTCCTCGCCACGCACCCACCGCTCGACAAGCGGCTGGCCCAGCTCGCGAGGATCTCCGCCGAACTCGGCGACCGCTGACCGCCGTGGGATTCATGGACTCAGTCCTCGGACGTCGCAAGCCTGTTCAGCCCAATCTCGACGCATTGTTCTCGCTGCCGTCGGCGGCAATCACCCTGCAGGTCGATCTCGACATGATCCCGACCGGACGCGGCTCGGTCGCATTTCGTGCGCCAGAGGGACGAGCGTTCGCCGATGTCCAGGCCGACGTGCAGGCGCTCCTCGACGCCGATGCGGGGCCGCCGATCGAGATCACCGGCGACGAGTACGGCTTCACGTGGATCCTCGTGAAGACCGAGCCGGCCGACCTGTCCTCTGTCGTGACCGACCTGCACGCCGTGAATTCGACCCTTGTCGCAACCGGATTCGGCCCGCAGTTGCTGTGCTCCCTCGTCTCATTCCGCGACCCTGATGATCGCGCACTCGCCCTCGTCTATCTCTACAAGCGCGGGACGTTCTATCCGTTTGCGCCAGAGCCAGGAGCGGCGGAGCGGCGAGACAACGTCATGGAGATGCTGGTGCGCGACAAGGTCGTGCGCGAGCTCCCGATCGAGGCGGATACTTCGCGCTGGTTCGCTGTGTGGGGCGCGC
>CALPZT020000128.1 GCA_943328365.2 Bifidobacterium breve
GCGCTCACCTCGCCCTTCGCGACGAGCTCGTTGAATGCGAGCCCCGCCTTGTCGCGCTCGCCGTAGCCGAGCCAGCAGATGCGAGCGGGCAGGCCCTGGAACGCGACGCGCTCCTGCGCCATGGTGATCCAACGGCGCAGGTGGTCGTTCTCGGGGACGAGCTCGAGGACCGCGCGGTCGGTGCGGTGGATGTCCTTGGGATCACCGGAGAGCGCGACCCAGCGGAATGGGCCCTTGCCCTCGCAGAACAGCGGGCGGATGTATGCGGGGATGAACCCGGGGAACGAGAAGGCGCGGTTGTAGCCGCCCTTTCGCGCTTCGTCGCGGATCGAGTTGCCATAGTCGAAGACCTCGGCGCCGGCGTCCATGAATCCGACCATGGCCTCGACATGCTTGGCCATGGACTCCTGCGCCCGGTCGGTGAACTCCTCGGGCTTCTTATCGGCGTACTCGCGGGCCTCGGCGACGTCGAACCCCTCGGGCACGTAGTACAGCGGATCATGGGCAGAGGTCTGATCGGTGACGATGTCGGCCGGCACTCCCCGGCGCAGCAGTTCGGGGATGATCGTTGCTGCATTGCCCACGACGCCTACCGAGAGGGCCCGGCGGTCGTTCTTGGCCTTGAGCACGCGGTCGATTGCATCGTCGAGGTTGTCGGCGATCTCGTCGAGGTAGCGGGTCTCGACGCGACGCTTCAGGCGCGTGCCGTCGATGTCGATCATGAGGCAGACGCCCTCGTTCATCGTGACGGCCAGTGGCTGGGCGCCGCCCATGCCTCCGCACCCGGCGGTGACCGTGAGGGTGCCGGCGAGCGTGCCGCCGAAGCGCTTGGCCGCGACCGCGGCGAAGGTCTCGTACGTGCCCTGGAGGATGCCCTGGGTGCCGATGTAGATCCATGAGCCCGCGGTCATCTGCCCGTACATCGTCAGGCCGAGCTGCTCGAGCCGGCGGAACTCGGGCCAGGTCGCCCAGTCGCCGACGAGATTGGAGTTCGCGATGAGCACGCGCGGTGCCCACTCGTGTGTCTCCATGACGCCGACCGGCTTGCCAGACTGCACGAGCAGAGTCTGGTCCTGCTTCAGGTTGGTGAGGGTACGGACGATGGCGTCGAAGCTCGCCCAGTTGCGCGCCGCCTTGCCGGTGCCGCCGTAGACGACGAGCTCGTCGGGATGCTCGGCGACATCGGGGTCGAGGTTGTTCTGCAGCATGCGCAGGGCGGCCTCGGTCTGCCAGTTCTGGGCGGTGAGCGTGGTGCCGATGGGGGAGCGCACGGGGCGGGGTCCGGTCATGGGGCCATTCCACCGCTCCGATGCCCGTTTCGACAGACTGTCGGGTGGTTTACTGTCTCGGATACGAGATTCATCGGGTGGCGGGAGGACGGACGTGACGGGAAATGTGCCGGCGGCGACTCGCACGCTCACCGTGCTCCGGGCGCTCGCGTCCGCAGCGTCACCGCTCACAGCCGCGAGCCTGGCCCGTGACCTCGGCCTGCCGCGATCATCGATGTACCACCTGCTCTCGGCCATGGAGGACGCCGGCTTCGTCGCCCACTTCCCTGAGGAGGGGCGCTGGGGCCTCGGAGTCGCCGCGTTCGAGGTGGGCGCGGCGTACTTGCGGCACGATCCCCTCGAACGGCTCGCTCGCCCGCCGATCCAGCGCCTTGCAGCCGAGGTAGCGCAGATCATCCCCGCGGTGGCCCATCTCGGCGTACTGCACGGCAGCGAGACGCTCTACCTGCTCAAGGAGGCGCCCTCGACCCCGGTGACCATCGTTGCTGAAGTGGGGGTGCGCCTCCCGGCGTCGCTCACGGCATCGGGCAGGGCGATGCTCGCCGACCTGCCGGCGGCCCAGGTGCGGGCACTCTTCCCCCGCAATGACTCGTTCATCGATCGGACGGGACTCGGGCCGATGACCCTTCGTTCGCTCAATGCGCTGCTCGCGGAAGAGCGGGCCCGAGGGTGGGCGCAGGAGGACGGCTTCATCACTGCCGGCCTCGCCTCGGTCGCGGTGGCTGCCCACGATCACGGGGGCCGGCCGGCGGCGTCCGTCGGTCTCACGTTTCGCTCAGACCACGCTGATGAACGGACGCGCGAGGCCCTCGCAGCGTGTGCCCGGCGATGTGCTCGGGAGATCTCCCGCCGCCTGAGCGGATCCAGCAGTAGCATTCGCTGATGTTTCGGCGACGATCACGATCTTCTGTCGTGTTTCGCACGGCCATGTTCGTCGTCGCAGTGAGCATCGCGGGCGTCGTCCTCGCGCAAGTTCCCGTGTCTGCAGCCGTCTCAGGTGGGCCGTGCTCGAAGCTGGGAGCCAAGGCGAAGAGCGGAGCAGCCGCGCTCGTCTGCGTGAAGTCGGGCGGCAGGCTCGTGTGGCGGCGAGCCAACACTTCCGGAGCAGCAGGCAAGGTTCCGTCTGTTCCTTCCTCAGCGACCTGGCAATGGGACCACGCGAGGTCCGCATGGACGCCAACAGGCGCGCCGCCGAAGTGCACGGACCCGATCATCCCGGCCGGCGGACTCCTTGACTTTGGCAGTGCGGTATCGATCCTTCAGCCCGGCCAGAGCAGAGGGGGCAGCTTCAAGCCCCACGGTGGCGTCCGCTGGTCGAATTACGGCGAGTACGTTTCCGGAGTCCGCATCACCGTGCCCTTCGACGGCGTCGTGACGAAGGCCTGGCACTACACAACCGGCGGCACGTACCAGTTCGGTGTCGACATCGTGAATCCATGCGGATTCATGGTGCGACTCGGCCACCTGCGCACGCCATCCCCGGCCTTCAGCACGATCCTCGCAACCCTGGGCTCGGCAGCGCCGGATGACTCCCGCGAAACCTTGTTGAACCCGCCGGTCACGGTGAAGGCCGGCGCCGTCATCGCCACCGAGGTGGGCAACCCTGATCCGTCCAATCCCGATTTCCTCGGTTCGTACATCGACTTCGGACTGCTCGACCTGCGCTCTCCCAACACGCCCCCCGGCGCGTCATCTGCGACGAACGCCGCCAACGAGTATTCACTGTTCTCCGTCTGCTGGTACGAGGCCGAGTACCTTGCTGCCGCCGATCGCATGATCGCTGCTGCCCTGCCGTTCTCAGGCGGTGACCCAAGCAGTGCGTACTGCCGCCGCAGATAGGCACGGCCGGGTATTCCTGCGGGGTCGAAACGCCTACTGAGCCCGAGTTGTGCCGACAGGCTGGCATTGCCTAGCATCGGTGCTCCGGCGCCCGCTGGCAGGTCGACTGTCGGCGCGCCGATCCGCGATTGCCCCACCGGCTCGCGGACCAGCCGAAAGGCCCTCCGGCGTGACCACTGATCAGGACTTTTCCGTTCGATTCCCCGCCGATGCCGATCGAATGCACCGCTTCGATCCGGAGATGACCGCGATGATCCTCGAATATGTCGAGGAGCGACTTGCGATCACCGAGACCCCTGTCGACGGGCTCGGCGATCGCAGCGATCTCGAAGAGGCTGTTGCCGGGCTCATCGGCGATGATCCGCGCGATGCCCGTGAAGTTCTCGACATCTACGTCGAGCACATGGCCGACACGATCCTGTCGGCCGATAGCCCGCGCTTCTTCGCCTTCATCCCGGCCGCGCCGACGAAGGCCTCGCTCCTGTTCGACATGGTGGTCTCGGCTGCGTCCCTCCAGGGCTGCTCGTGGCTCGAGGCCGCCGGCGCCGTCATCGCGGAGAACCAGGCACTTCGCGTGATGTCTGACATCGCAGGCATGCCCGCCACCTCGGGGGGAGTGTTCGTCTCAGGCGGTTCGGCAGGCAACCTCTCGGCACTCGTCGTCGCCCGCGACATGGCCCGTCGAAAGCGCATCGAGCTTGGCCTGCCGGAGATTCGAATGCGCGTCGTCGTGAGCGATCAGGCGCACTCCTCCATTCGCAACGCCCTGAACATCACCGGGATGGATGCGCTCATCGTGCCCACCCTCGACGGCAGGTTGGAGGGGCGATTCCTACGCGGGGCCCTCGCCGCCGATCATGATCTGAGCGATGTCGCGGCGATCGTCGCGACGTGCGGCACCACGAATGCCGGGATCATCGACGATCTCGCCTCCGCGGCCGACGTTGCGGCGGAGCACGACTGGTGGTTCCATGTCGATGGCGCCTACGGCGGCGCAGGCATGCTCTCCGCCCGGATTCGCGATCGCTACATCGGCGTCGAGCGCGCCGACTCCCTCGTCATGGATCCGCACAAGTGGTGGTTTGCCCCCTTTGACTCCGCTGCGCTCATCTACCGCGAGCCCCGCCTCGCGAAGTCGGTGCACACCCAGGACGCCGCCTACCTCGACGTCATCCACGAGGACGACGACGACTTCAACCCGAGTGACCTCGCCTACCACCTCACGAGGCGTGCTCGCGGGATGGCCCTGTGGTTCTCGATGGCAGTGAACGGGCTCAACGCCTACCGCGATGCCGTCGACCACGCGCTCATGATGGCGACCTATGCGGCGGACCGCATCGAGGAGCACCCGGATCTCCACCTCCTGCACCGACCCGACCTATCGGTCGTCCTCTTCCGTCGTGTCGGGTGGCTGCACGCTGACTACGAGGAATGGGGCCAGCGTCTTCTGCGCGACCAGACCGCATTCGTCACCCACAGCGCCTGGCGCGGAGAGACCGTCGCCCGCCTGGTGTTCTTGCACCCGGGCACGACGACCGCAATGGTCGACGAGGTGCTCGCGACCCTGCGGTAGGCCATGCGAGGGTTCCTGGGGCGTCCGGTTAGATGGGCGCGTGGGAGAGTTGCTGATGAGGGTGGTTCCGCTCGGGATAGGCGCGGCTTTCACACCCTCGCTGCTCGCCCTGCAGATTCTCGTCGTCTCCGGGGATCCTTGGCGTCGCAGGGCTCTCGCGGTGGCCGTGGGGTCGGGGTTGGCCTTCGGGATCGTGGGCCTGCTCTTCTTCCTCGGCTTCGCGCAGTTGCCGGTTCGCTCGACTGCGCCGAGCAGCCCCGATGTCATCGGAGGCCTCATCCGGCTCGGGGCTGCGGGAGTCCTCACAATCGCGAGCGTCTACCTGTTCTGGCCCCACCCCGCGCTCCAGGCGCGTGTCGAAGCCGGGATCAAGGCCCGGTCAGCGCGGGCGTCGCTTCTCGTGTTCTTCACGATGGCATTCCTGCTCAGCATCAAGGACATCTCGTCCTTCGTCCTGCTCATCCCGGCACTTCATGACATCGCCGTATCTCCGGTGTCACTCCTCGCGAGGATCATCGCACTCGTCGTCCTCTACGCACTTGCGCTCATCGGGGTGCTCGCGCCCCCGGCGGCACGACTCATCCTCGGTCGTCGGGCGAACGGAGCGATGCAGGCGATCTACCGGTTCACCATGGACAACCAGTTCAGGAGTGTCGGGGTGGTCTCGGCGGTGATGACGGTCTACCTCGTCGTTACCGGGATCTCCGAGCTTCGGTAGCGAGGGCTGTCGCGTTCAGTCGGTAAGGCCGGCCTTGCGCAGGAGCTTCCAGGCGAGGGGGAGGAGCCCCGCGGCGGCGAGAATCTTCAGGGCGTCACCGACGAGGAAGTCGCGAACGCCATAGGACCACGCCGACTCGGCGCCGAACCACGGCAGGCCGGTCGAGTACTTCAGCCAAGCCGTGCCGATCACGTAGATGACGA
>CALPZT020000129.1 GCA_943328365.2 Bifidobacterium breve
GATTCCGATGATGTGAACCCGGCCCAGCTCCTGCAGTGCGTCGCTCATCCTCGCGCCTTTCGTGCCGCTGCGATCTCCATGACCGTCCTGGCAAGTTGCTCATCGGCAT
The DNA here is from genome assembly GCA_943328365.2 of Bifidobacterium breve. Taxonomy (GTDB): domain Bacteria; phylum Actinomycetota; class Actinomycetes; order S36-B12; family S36-B12; genus WLND01. Next base: position 110 of record CALPZT020000129.1, read on the forward strand.
CTCGCACCCCGTAGGTGGCGGCTGCAGCAGCCATCTTCTCGAGGCGAGGCCGATCCCGCAGCAGCGGGACCACCGTGCTCGCGATCGCGGCGGCATCGAGGTCTGCATTGTCGACAATGACGCCACCACCTGCGTTCACGACAGGGAGTGCGTTGAGCCGCTGCTCGCCGTTTCCGATGGGAAGCGGGACGTAGACGGCGGGGAGCCCGACCGCCGCAAGTTCAGCGCAGGTCATGGCCCCGGCGCGCGTGAGTGCCAGATCGGCCGCCGCATAGGCCAGATCCATGCGGTCGAGGTACGCAAGACGGACGTACCCGGTGTGCGCCGGCGGCTGGTCATTCCGAGCGCCGTAGGCGTGGAGTACTTCACGTCCGTCCGCGGTGAGCTCATCAATCGTGCTCGAGACGACCTCGTTGAGATGCGCTGCGCCCTGCGATCCGCCGAATACGAGGAGGACGACGGCATCGTCGCGTAGCCCGAATGCCTGACGGGCTTCCGCTCGGCGTGTCAGGCGGTCGAGGCCTGAGATCGCACTGCGCAGTGGCAGTCCGACAACACGGGCCCCTCGAAGCGTGTCGGGCACCGACGAGAAGACATGGGGTGTGAGGCGGGCGCCAACGCGATTGGCGAGGCCCGGTCGGGCATTCGCCTCGTGGATGACGACCGGAACACCCCGGCGGCGGGCAGCGAGATAGGTCGGGAGCGCGGCATACCCTCCGAAACCGACCACGATCTGCGCGCCGAACTCGTCGAGGAGACGGCCCGCGTCACGCATCGCATGCCAGGCGCTTGGACCGATCCTCAGCAGGTCAAGCGAGGGCCGACGCGGCATTGGCGCCGACCGGACGGTCGACAGGTCATAGCCGCGCTCCGGCACGAGCGTGCTCTCAAGACCGCGCTCTCCACCGATGACGAGGATGGCGGTCGATGGGTCGGTGCGACGGAGGGCGTCGGCAAGGTTGAGCGCAGGCTCAATGTGCCCCGCCGTTCCCCCAGCGGCGAGCACGACGCGCAGGGCCTCAGGCATCAGCGTCGACGTTTCGTCTGCGCCGTTGACTTCCGCCGCAGCGCCATGCGAGCACCAGGTTCCTGACGCGCGAATGCCAGCAGCATTCCAAGTGCAGCAAGGGTGGGGAGGAGGGATGAGCCGCCGTATGAGACGAGCGGCAGCGGTACGCCTGAGATCGGCAGGAGGCCAAGAACCGAGCCGATGTTGAGGACCGCCTGGGTGACGATCCAGCATCCGACCCCGGCCGAGGCGAGTCGAACGAACGGATCGCTCGTCCTGACCGTCAGCCGGAAGATTCCGAAGGCCAATGCTCCGAAGAGGATGAGCACGAAGAAGGTTCCGGCGAGGCCGAGTTCCTCGCCGATCACCGGGAAGATGAAATCGGTGTGCGCTTCCGGGAGAGCTCCCCACTTCTCCCGGCTGGCACCGAGACCGACGCCCAGCAGGCCTCCGGTTCCGAGCGCATACTGCCCCTGGGTCAACTGCCAGCCGGAACCGAGCCGGTCTGCCGCCGGATCCATCCAAGACATGACCCGCGCCATCCGATACGGAGCAGCAAGGCTGAGCAGGTAGACGCCGACAAGGCCCAGGCCCCCGAGCACCGCGAAGAGGCGCAGTGGTGCTCCAGCCGCGAAGAGGATTCCGGCGGTGATGGCCGCGATCATCAGGGCATTGCCGAAGTCGCCCTCGAGAAGAATGAGCACCATCATGAGGAATGCAACGGGAAGCAGCGGGACGAGCAGATGAGACCACGCGTGAATTCGCAGGTCCTTTCGCGTGAGGAGGTCAGCGCCCCAGACGATGATCCCGAACTTGGCGAATTCCGACGGCTGGAGCCGGAATGGGCCGAAGAGCTCAATCCAGTTCTGCTGGCCCCTCACCTCGACACCGATGATGAGCACGGCGACGAGCAGCCCGAGTGAGCCGATGAGGAGGAGCCACGCAAGCCCCCGCCAAAACTGAGTGGACGTTCGGGCGATGACGAACATCACGAAGACGCCGATGATGGCGAACATGCCCTGCCGCTGGGCGAGGGTATATGCGGAACCGAAGACGCGGAAGCTCTCGATGCTCGAGGCCGATGTCACCATGACGACACCGATCACGAGAAGGAGCAGCGTCGAGCCAGCGATGATGTAGTACGTGCTCAGGGGGTTGTCAAAGGCGCGTTTCAGCCGGTGGCGCATTGACTCGGGAGCCGCGCGCGGACCAGCGGTCATCGTCATGATGTTCGGCCCTCCATGCGATCGGCAGCGAGCCGCTCGACCGCAGCAGCGAACTCATCGCCTCGATGACCGTAGTCGCGAAACATGTCCCACGAGGCGCAGCCCGGCGCGAGCAGCACCGTGTCGCCAGGCTCCGCAAGCGACATCGCCGTGGCAACGACCTCGGCCATGGCGCTCGGGTCGTCACGATCGATCATGGCCGTCCGAACCTCGGGGGCATGTCGTTCGAGTGAGCCTGCGATCCGCGCCCGATCAACTCCGAGGAGCACGACACCTCGCAGCCGCTCGCCTACCTCGAGAACGAGATCGTCGAAATCCTGTCCCTTCGCCATGCCACCAGCGATCCACACAACGCTCGGGTACGCCTTCAGCGAGGTGAGCGCGGCATGAGCATTCGTCGCCTTGGAGTCGTCGACGAACACCACCCCATCAACAGTTGCCACCTGCGCGATGCGATGCGCTGCCGGAACGAAGGCTCTCAATCCGTCACGGACAGCCGCTGGACTCACACCGAATGCCCGTGCAAGTGCCGCTGCGGCAAGGGCATTCGCGACGTTGTGAGGAGCCGGAGGATCTATGTCGTCGATCGTCGCGAGCTCCTGCGCCGTTGTCGCCCGGTCCGAGACAAACGCACGGTCGACGAGGAGGTTGTCGACGATCCCGACCATGGAAGGCCCCGGTGCCCCGAGCGTGAATCCGATCGCCCGGCACCCCTCGATGACATCGGCCCGTTCGACCATGCTCCTCGTGCGCTCATCCTCTGCGTTGTAGATGGCCGCGACCTGGGTTCGTTCGTAGATGCGCGCCTTGGCAGCGATGTACGAGTCGAGGCTCCCGAAGTGGTCGATGTGGTCATCGGCGATATTCAGGCAGCACGACGCAAGCGGGCTCATCGTCGTGACGAATGGCAATTGAGGTGCGCCCACCTCGATGGCGATGACGTCAAGTTCGTCGTGCATGACAACCCCGACAAGGGACATGCCGATATTGCCGGCCGAGCAGGTGCGAAGGCCCGCCGTGCGCAGTATCGATTCGAGCATGAGGGTGGTCGTGGTCTTTCCATTGGTGCCCGTGATGACGAGCCACGGCGCAGGTGATTCGATCGGCCGCAGCCGCCAGGCCAGTTCGAGCTCGCCCCACACTGGCACGCCTCGCGCGAATGCCTGCTCGATGGTCGCGTGCGATGGCGGGAGTCCGGGCGACACGACAAGGAGATCGCATTCGGGTAGCTCCGCCGTGAAGCCCAGCCGCACGTCGACCCCGATCACGTCGAGGATTTCGGCGCGCTCCCGCATCGCCGGCGTGTCATTGGCGTCGATGAGGACGACCTGGGCACCAAGTTGGGCAAGCGCATCCGCGCACGCGAATCCCGCAACCCCGATGCCTGCCACGACGGCACGTACGTTCGACCAGTCAGAGGCGCGGTTGAGCGTGTCGATCATGCGCGTACCCACTCGGCGTAGAACACCGTGAGACCCGCTCCGATGCACAGGCCCTGGATAATCCAAAAGCGCACGACAATCTGAATCTCCGGCCAGCCGAGCATCTCGAAGTGGTGGTGGAGGGGTGCCATCCGCAGGATTCGACGGCCGGTGAGCTTGAAAGAGCCCACCTGTCCGATGACCGAGAGCGATGTGATGAGAAACAGGCCGGCAAGCATCGGCAGCAGGAGCTCGGTTCGGCTGAGAATCGCCAGGCCGGCGATCCCGCCTCCGAGCGCGAGCGACCCGGTGTCACCCATGAAGATTCGGGCGGGCGCAGTGTTCCACCAGAGGAACCCAAAGCTGGCTCCGGCAACCGCTGCGGCAACGACGGCAAGATCGAGGGGGTTCACCGTGCCGTAGCAGGTCGCCGGGTCGACGTCGATGAAGGAGCAGTTCTGCCCGTACTGCCAGATGCAGATGAGGACATAGGACACGAAGGTCATGATCGAGGCACCGATGGCGAGCCCGTCGAGCCCGTCGGTGAGGTTCACGCCGTTCGTGGTCGCAGTGACGAGGAACCAGACCCAGAGCAGGAACAGTCCGAGGGGCAGGACGATCGAGGTGTCACGAACGAAGGAGATCGCCATGGATGCCGGAGACGGGCCACCATCGGTGAAGTGCAGCGAGAGCCACGCGAAGGCCAGCGCAACGACTGCTTGGCCGATGAGCTTCGTTCTCGCCCGAAGCCCAGTGCTGCGCTGCTTGAAGATCTTCAGATAGTCGTCGGCAAGGCCGACAAGTCCGAGGCCGACCATGAGAAAGATGACGAGGAGTCCGGAGGGCGTCATGGCTCGCCAGACGATCAGGTGCGTGATGGCGTATCCGGCTACGACCGCGACGATGATCGCCGCGCCTCCCATCGACGGCGTCCCGCGCTTACCCTCATGGGCTGGGTAGAGCTCGCCCTCAACCGAGACGCGAATCGCCTGGGCATAGCCGTGGCGGGCCAGGATCTTGATGAGAAGCGGTGTGCCGATCAGCGACACGATGGTCGCGATCGCAGCAGCCAGCACGACCAGTCTCATGATGGGTCCTTCGGTGCAAGGGCTTCGCTCACGCGCTCGAGCCCGATACTTCGAGATGCCTTGACGAGCACGACATCGCCGAAGGCGAGTTCGCCGCGAAGAAGATCAATGGCCTCCTCCGGACCGGAGGCCCACATGATCCTCGTCGTCGAAGACTCCTGAGCGCATCCCGCCTCGACCGGTCGTGTTGCCTCGCCCACACAGATCAGGTTCGCTATGCCCAGGCTCGCGACGAGACGTCCGACCTCCTCGTGCTGTGACTCACTGAGGTCGCCGAGCTCCCGCATCTCGCCGAGGACCGCCCAGGTCCGGCGGCCAGACCCCATGGCCGCGAGTGCCTGAAGCGCCGCGCGCATCGAGTCGGGGTTTGCGTTGTAGGCATCGTTGACGATTGTCCAGCCCTCAGCGGATTCGTGAACCTCCATGCGCCAGCTGCTGCGGGGCGTGGCCGCGCGGAGTGCCTCGGCGATGTCCTCGATCGGCACCCCGAGGCACACCCCGACTGCGGCCGCAGCGAGCGCATTGAGCACCGAATGCTCGCCGTGCAGCAGGAGTGAGACCGGAACCGCCTGGTCATCATGGTGCAGGGTGAATGATGGTCGGGCTTGGTCATCGAGGCGCACATCGGTCGCCCGAACATCGCTGGTCGCGGCAGTTCCGAAGGATACGACGCTTGCCGACGTCCGACGAGCCTGCGTGACGACGGCAGCATCGTCGGCGTTGATGACCGCGAACCCCTCGCTTGGAAGCCCCTCCAGGATCTCGCCC
>CALPZT020000130.1 GCA_943328365.2 Bifidobacterium breve
CACCCCGCAAGCGCAGCCGCTTGACCGGGATGCTCGGACACCGGTTCGATGCTCGGCGGCCGACGAACTGCTTTCCGCAGCTTGGCGCGTCCAGCGCGGCGTGCCGCTGACGACGGTCTGACAGCGTGCCACCGCGCACACCCAAGCCGGCCTGGTCGAACCTAGAGTCGCGGCTGCAGGAGATCGAGCAGGGGGACCTGATCTCGTTCGGTGCCGTCGGCATCGTGACGAGGAAGGGGGCCGCATTCGCCGCGTCAGCAGGGCTCGAGGGGGACGGTGCCGGTGTCGTCGCGTTGACTGTGGAGACTGCGGCGGGGTGGTACGCGGTGCTGAGCCAGGACTGCGACATCGTCCGTGGCGTCGATGCTGAACCGACGCTCACGGTGGCGCCCGTCATGTTCATCCCCCACAACGACTGGCAGCGGCTCCACCTCGGTCAGACCAGCTTTCGCCAGTTCGCCCTGACGCCGGAAGCGGTCTCGCCGATTGACGAGGAGCACGCGCTACGGATCCCCGACGGGCATGCACCGGTCGTGGACATCCGCTACGTCAGCACGGTGGACAAGACGGCCCTTGAGGGCGGGTTCGAGCGTCGCGCGCCTCTCGTGGGTGACAACAAACGCGAGTTCCAGGTCTGGGTCGGGCAGCGGTTCGGGCGTGAGTCCTTCGCTGACGCGGTGCATGAGACGGTCCTTCCATCTGCGCGCCGAGTGCTCGACGCTGCGCTGAAGGCTCGGCAGGCCGGCGACACCAGTCCAATGAGCGTCACGGTGGCGACCGTGAGCGAGTACTGGGTGCGGGCGACTGACCGGTACGTCGAGGTTCTCGGTCGCCTCGAGCCGACTCGGGGGCGCGCTGCTGGGATGCTGCTGACCGCCGCGGGGGTGTCGACGTGGAACGAGCGAGCCCTCGACGAGGGCTGCCGGAAGCTTTCCCAGGCCTCGGCTCGCTTGATGCGCCAGGCCGGCTACACCGTCAAGTTCACTGTGAAGGACTTCGCTGAGCTTTCGGCTGCGGAGGCCGAGACCTACACCCTGTGGAGGGTTCAGGACGACCCTCCGCCGCCCTGACCTGCCGCGGCTCCGGCGCGGGCCACCACGGCATCACGTGGGGGAAAACGGCGCACATCCGCAGGCTGTGCTGAAGCCCAGACGCCAAGCGCAACAAGGACTCTGCCCTGATGCACCTGGGACCATTCGGCGTCTTGTGGATAACAGGAGCGGTAAGTCGCGTGGGGTGTCCTGTGGTCGGCGGATGCAGGGCCTTGGCTGTCGCGGGGAGTTCCTCGGGCGAGTCCGCTTCACGGCTGCCGGCGTTGCTGCCGCTCCACCCTGCTGGCTTTCCGACCTCGGGAGGCGGAATATCCACTGGACGCCGAATGGACGGCGAGGTTCCTCCTCGCGGCCAAGGAAGCGCGGACGCGGATAATCGCGCCCGTTCGTTCCTCATCAAATCATGTTGGCAGAGTGACACTGTGCTGGCGGAGTCCTGAACGTCAGCCAGGTGGGACAGCCCATCTCACACGTCTCATGGTTTGAGGGAAACCCGACACACCCTCTCAGTGCCTGATGCGAGCTGATCGTTCTTCTTATGGGCCGTGACCTGGTGAAGAAGATCTTCAGGTCCGCGGCTCAGGCGATGACCGCATGATTGAGGAATTTCGACCACGGTGCCGAGTTCGAGGCCGACCGGAACCAGATCGGCATCGAACTGCTGCGCCCGACCCGCAGGGCTGAAGCACTGCGCGCCGGTGAACGCGTCTTCAAGCGTTGCGCCAGTGCGTCGAGTCGATCTTCGACACCTTCAAGGGTCAGTTGAACATGGAACAGCACGGCGGTCGCACCGTTGCCGGCGCGCGTGCCCGAGTCGGTCAACGCGTCCTGGCGTTGACCGCCGCGATCTGGCACAACGACGCGATCGGCGCACCGCCTTGGCGTCCTGGTCGCATTTCCGGGCTATGCCAGGGGGCGCACGCTCTACGCTCATGCCATGACAGCCACCCCGATGTGCACGTCATGAAGCGGCCTGCGACGGCCTTCGTGCTGGCCGTGGTCAGCCTGATCCTTTGCCCCATCTTGGTCTTCATCGAGTTCACCGCCTTGTTCGGTGCCGGGATGATCGCCTACGAGCCAGCCAACCCAGTCTGGATCAAGGCCCTGGCGTTCGTCTTCGTGGGTTTGGTCGGGCTCCTCGCGTTGGCTCTGCCTGTCGTGGTCATCCGCTTGGGTAGGAGGGCCCGCGCAGCATCGAGGTCGACGGGTACGGACGGCTCGGGTCTGGCCACGGCGGCGGTGGTAATCGGCGTGATCGTCACCGTCGGCGTGCTGGCGGTCCAGGTCCTGACTGCGGTATCCATGGCCTTTGGGTAGTGCGGTCTCGACGGGTGCTAGGGAAGCGCTGATTTTCTCGTTCGCGTGAGTGGCGATTTGCCGGGCCCCCTCAGCTCATCACCCATGCCCGGAAGCAAGCTGGACCGCAGACCCCTTGATGATCAGCGCTTCCCTAACCGTGCTCAGGGTGTCGCGGCTTCTTGGGAACTCAGGAAGCCCCACCCATCGAGTCAGATCAGCCAGCATGTCTCGGTATGCGAGCCCACCATTTGGCGTTTGGTCTTCATGGAAGTGTCGGACTGCGGTGAAGTAAGAGGCTCCAGTTGAACGTGAGCTCCACGCCCCCACGTAGGGGGTGCTGGCGGTGGCAGAACGCGGCCGCGGACGGCCGCGCCGGGACGGCCCCGTGGGCGTCGTCCAGTTGCGCGCGGTTCAGGCGGCTGCGCTCGTCGCTGCACGACCCGCCGTTTCGCCGTCCGCACCACGACTCCTTCGTCGTGGGCATCACCGTGCCGCCGGCGAGTCACGGCTTACTGTATTATAGTGTCAATTCAAAGCGAGATACCTGTACTACAATACAGATTTATAATATAGATTTATGGAGGTGATGAGCGTGACGGCGATGTCGCGGACAGCCACTGCAGCACTCGGGACCATGGGAACGCGCATAGAGCTCAGGCGTCGCGCCCTCGAGTGGAGCATTGAGGACACGGCCGCGCGCCTCGGGGTCAACCCGCGGACGGTGCGAGCCGTCGAACTGGGCAAGCCGACGGTCAAGGTGGGGACCGTCTTCGCCTACGCCGACCTCGTCGGTGTCCGCCTCTTTGGGCTGGAAGGCGATGAGCTTGTCCGCGCCCGACGAGTTGGGGAGGACACTCTCGCGCTGCTCCCGGCCCTAACCCCTGGCCCAGACCGGACGGTGCTTGACGACGAGGAGGGCTTCTAATCGCCACCGCATCCCCGCCGGTTCCGCGAGCCGGCTACGTGTGGGCGTGGCTGCCCGGATCACGCACACCCGTACCGGTGGGGCAGGTGGCTGCTCGCGAAGGGCGCTTCCAGTTTCGCTACATGCTGGCCTACCTGGAGAACCCAGCCGCCATCAGCTTGTACGAGCCCGAACTGCCGCTGCGTCGGGGATGGATCCCACCCCGCGAGAACATGACGATCGCAGGGGTCTTGAAGGACGCGAGTCCTGATTCCTGGGGGCAGCGGGTGATCATCGCGCGCCTCACCGGCACGCGCGGCAGTGCGGCAGCAGATGTCGAGCTGGACACGCTCACGTACCTGCTGGAGTCTGGGTCCAATCGCATCGGTGGGCTGGACCTCCAGTCCAGTGCGGAGACGTACGTGGCGCGTTCGAGCGGTGCGTCCCTGGCCGAACTGCACACAGCGGCGCAGGATCTGGTCGCCGGCACGCTGTCACCGGAGCTTGCCGAAGCGCTGCAGTACGGCACGGCAATTGGCGGCGCTCGGCCCAAGGCGGTCATCGTCGACAAAGACGGCGGCGAGTGGGTGGCGAAGTTCTCCCTGTCGACCGACCTGTACCCAGTCGTCAAGGCCGAGGCGGCCGGGATGCGCCTAGCGGCGCGAGTGGGAATTGACGTCCCTGAGGTGCGGGTTGTCTCTGCCGGTGGACGCGACGTGCTGCTGGTGCGACGCTTTGACCGACCCGGAGACGGGACCCGGCGCATGATGGTGTCCGCGCTGACGATGCTCGGGTTCGACGACTTTCTGGGGGCGCGCTGGTCGAGCTATCCCGAACTCATGGACGTGCTGCGCAAGCACGCGCCATCAGGAACCGGCCTTGGCCGCACCCTGTTCGAACGGATCGCCTTCAACATACTCATCACCAATATCGATGACCACGCCCGCAACCACGCAGCATTCTGGGATGGACACCGCCTCACGTTGACTCCGGCGTACGACCTGCTGCCGCATCTGCGCACGTCCTACGAGGCTCGCCAGGCCATGGACATCGGCCGCGCGCCAACTCCCGATCAGAACGGTGACCGGAGGAGCACTCGTACCACGTGTGTGAACGCAGCCGGTGAGTACAACATCAGCGGCCGCGAGGCCGCCGAGATCTTCGACCGGCAGATTGACGTGATAGCCGAGTCATGGCGTGACGTAGCGGACGAGGTCGGGCTGACGCGTGAGCAGGCTGACAGCCTGTTCGGTACGACGGTCCTGCCGTCGAACGCCCTGACGTAGAGGCATCGCCGTGACGATGGCAGTGGCTCACCGAACCAGTGTTGGGCCGCTCCCCAGAACCGTTGACGAGCTGCAGCGGAACGGCCTTCCTGCACACAGGTGACAGTCGGTGCGCGACACCGGCGGCCGTGATCCCCATCAGTCGGCTTCCTGAGCGAGCAGCCAGTCAGCGAGCCACGCGCATGGCACGAGCCGACGGGCGCTGAGCTGGGTGTATCGCGGCCCGACCCCGATGGACCGGTAGCGGTAAAGGGTGGCCCGGGAACCCCGAGCCGCGCGAGTGGCCTCCGAAGCGGTCAGCCAGTCCTGATGAGTGTTCACGCTCTTCAACGGTGTCTGCCTGTGCTCCCGGCGCATACGCCACGAGACGGTCTGGAACAATGTGTGGGCGCTGCAGATGTCGAGGGGCCCAACAGGGCACTTCTGGGGGTCTGGCGGGGCATGCGCGGGGCGCAACCCGGGCTCGAAAGAGGCCAGAGAGCAACAAGCCCACGCGGGACAACGCCCATTCCCGGGTCGTCTAGCGGCAGGACAGCGGACTTTGAATCCGTCAACGGTGGTTCGATCCCACCCCCGGGAGCCGTGAGGTGCAGAGACCATCTGCCTTGCCGGTTTTTGCTTACGTCACGTGAGGCGATCCCGCCATTTGGCATCGCACGCCGCGATCGCGCCATACGATGTTTTCGTCGGGGATCCCATTGCCCAGTTACGTGCGCGGAAGGCCACCATCATTAGCGATCAGTCCAGCACGACGCTCCTGTCCGAATCCGCCACCGATCCCTTTGCACCCCACGCGCCGGGCCCGCTCGACAGGGCCGTCCTCGGCTTCTTCGTCGTGGTGCCGCTCGCGGCCGTCATCGTGGCCCTGCCCATCGCGTTCATCTACGGCTGGGTGAGCATCCTTGACATCGCGATGCTCGTCGTGATCTATGCCGTCGGAGTGCACGGCATCACCATCGGGTACCACCGCCTCTTCACCCACGATGCCTTCAGCGCCGGGCCCAAGATGCGAGCCTTCCTCGCCCTTGCCGGCAGCCTCGCCGTC
>CALPZT020000131.1 GCA_943328365.2 Bifidobacterium breve
CCATGTCAGCGAGATGTGGATGTGGTTGCGATGGCAGGTGGTGTCCATGCCCTCGCTCGGGGTCGCGAAGCAGCCCTTGAGCTCGGTCCAGCCGCGCTTGATGTCGTAGCCGCGCCAGATGCGGTCGTTCCAGCCGATGTACATGACGCCGAGGCGGATCGCATTGCCGTATGGCCGCCCGGTGCTGTCGGGCCCGAGGAGCCAGGTGAGGAACGCCTCGGCATTCGCGCGCCCCTGGGCCTTGCGCACGTCGGTCATCCAATCGAGGGCGCGGCCCTCCTTGTGCTCGCTCTGGCCGCCTACCTCGCAGCCGCGGGGTATCCAGACCGTCTGATCGGTGCCGTATGTCGCCTTGATGAGGTCCGCGAGCCGCTGGGCGCCTGGCTTCACGGACGGATCGCACTGGCTTTGGCCCTCATAGGTCGGGTCGACGTCGTACTCGGGGGGCAGCGGGGTCGTGACCACCGGGACGATGGCGGGCGGCAGGCCAGTTCCCGGCACGGGCGCTCCAGCGACGACGCCAGTCCAGTTCGACGACTCCCAGCCAGACGGCGCATCGGTCGCATGGGCAAGCGGCAGCAGGAGCGCCGCCCCGATCAGGGAGACCACCGCGATCACCGGCCCGCGCCGAAAACCTGCTGCGATGCGCCCTCGTCTCAGCCCGGATACGAACCGCCCCGGGTTACCCGGGAGCAGGCGGTTCAGGGCAGAATGCCCTAATCGGCGGGGAAGCACATCGGTATCGTGTCACGGAAGTGGCGAAAGTGACTACTGTGGCGCGTCCCAATGCCGGGTTTCCCCGTCACATCCACTCGAATGTCACTTGAACCGCCCGGATGTCAGCCGGGCCCGTGAGGAAGCACATGCTGGACGATTCCCAGATCGAACGGATCCTCGTCGTGACGGCTCACCCCGACGACGTTGACTTCGGCGCCGGCGGAACAGTCGCCGCAGCAACATCCGCCGGCATCACCGTCACGTACTGCATCATCACCGATGGCGATGCGGGCGGCTCCGACCACGACGTTCCGCGCTCGGAGATCCCCCGAATCCGCCGAGCCGAGCAGTGCGCGGCCGGCGAGATCCTCGGCGTCCATGACGTTCGCTTCCTCGGCTACACCGATGGCGAACTCACCGTCACCCATGAACTGCGTCGCGACATCAGCCGGGTCATCCGCCAGGTGCGTCCGCAGCGAATGCTCATCCAGTCCCCCGATCGCAACTGGAACCGTATCTACGGCTCGCACCCCGACCACCTCGCGGCCGGCGAGGCCGCGATCTTCGCGGTCTACCCCGATGCACGCAATCCATTCGCGCACCCGAGCCTGCTCAAGGATGAAGGACTCGCCGACTGGGCAGTGCCGGAGGTGTGGGTGTTCGGCACCCCGACTCCGAACCACTTCGTCGACGCCACCGAGCATTTCGACCGCAAGCTCGCCGCTCTCGAGGCCCACGACAGCCAGACCGCCCACATGGACGACCTTGCCGGCCGCATCCGCGGTTGGATGACCATGCAGGCAGCCGAGGCCGGTATGCCCGAGGGACGTCTTGCCGAGGCCTTTATGGTCGTCGACACCGCCTGAGCAGTCCAACCGACCTCGCACGCCGGCGTCGCCACGCCACACGCACCCCGAACCCCGACCAGTGGGCAGATTCGCCCGGACTCATCGACATTCGAGGTGCGTATTGCCCTGGCGACCGCCTACCAGAAGACCGCGATGACGACGTTCACGATGGTGAGCGCGCCGATGATGCCCCACAGCGGAACCTGAGGCCGCTGCTTCTTGCGGCCGATGAAGGCAAGCACCGTGATAACGAGGACGACGAGGAGCTTGACCGAGATCTTCGTCATGTCGAGCGGATCCTCGTCGAGCGAACCCGACTCCGCGATACCGACCATGAGCACCCCGGTGACCAACTGGGTGAGCGCGCCGTGCCACATCGCCGGATTCACCCCCTTGTCGGCCGACCTCATCTGGACGATGAAGCCGCCGAGCAGGCTGGCAAGGCCGACGAAGTGCAGGACAAGGATCAGGTTGTAGAAAAACTGCACGGTGTTACTCCCACTCAATCGTGCCCGGAGGCTTTGACGTGATGTCCAACGTAACGCGGTTGACGTCGCGTACCTCGTTTGTGATGCGTGTCGAGATTCGCGCAAGCAGCTCATAGGGCAGACGCGACCAGTCGGCGGTCATCGCATCCTCGCTCGAAACCGGCCGCAGGACGATCGGATGACCATACGTGCGGCCATCGCCCTGGACCCCGACCGACCGGACTTCAGCGAGGAGCACGACCGGAAACTGCCACACCTCGCGGTCAAGACCTGCGGCCGTGAGCTCCTCGCGCGCAATCGCGTCAGCGGACCGGAGGATCGACAGGCGCTCCTCGTCGACGGCGCCCACGATACGGATCGCCAGGCCCGGGCCGGGGAACGGCTGACGCCAGACGATCTCCGGCGGGAGGCCCAGATCGAGTCCGACCTGGCGGACCTCGTCCTTGAACAGCGCGCGAAGCGGCTCGATGAGCGTGAACTCGAGATCCTCTGGAAGCCCGCCGACATTGTGGTGGCTCTTGATGTTCGCGGTGCCGCTCCCGCCACCGGATTCGACGACATCGGGGTACAGGGTGCCCTGGACGAGGAATTCGACCTTCTCGCCCTCGGCTCCCGCCGCCGCGATGATGCCCCGCTCGGCATCCTCGAACACCCTGATGAACTCGCGTCCGATGATCTTGCGCTTCGTCTCCGGGTCGCTCACGCCTGCGAGGGCATCGAGGAATCGGGCCCGCGCATCGACGACCACGAGGGTGATACCCGTTGCGGCGACATAGTCTCGCTCGACCTGCTCGGCCTCGCCGAGGCGTAGGAGCCCGTGGTCGACGAACACGCAGGTGAGCTGGTCTCCCACGGCACGATGGACGAGGGCCGCGGCCACCGCCGAGTCAACACCCCCGGAAAGCCCGCAGATCACCCGGCTGGAACCGACCTGCGCCCGGATAGACGCGACCTGTTCCTCGATGAGATTGGTCATCGTCCACGTCGGCGTGAGCCCGGCGATTCGGAAGAGGAAGTTCTCGAGCGCACCCTGGCCGTGCTCGCTGTGCTTGACCTCGGGGTGGTACTGAACGCCAGCGAATCTGCGTTCTTGGCTCTCGAACGCGGCAACGGGTGCACCCGGAGACGATGCCGTCACCGTGAAACCGGCCGGCGCCTGCGTCACGCAGTCGCCATGCGACATCCAGACCGACTGCTCGCCCGGGAGCCCGGCGAACAGAGAACCCGGCTCGTTCACGAGCAGGCGGGTTCCGCCGAACTCACGCTGACCATTGTTCGCCACGGTCCCGCCGAGAGCTTGGGCCATCGCCTGGAATCCGTAGCAAATGCCGAACACGGGCACGCCGAGATCGAGCATGCCGGGGTCGAGTTGCGGCGCCCCGGGCTCGTACACGCTCGACGGCCCGCCGCTCAGGATGATTGCCGCGGGCTGGCGGCGGCGCATCTCGTCAGCGCTGATCGTATGAGGAACGACCTCTGAGTAGACGTGCGCCTCTCGGACGCGACGGGCGATGAGCTGGGCGTACTGCGCACCGAAGTCGACCACGAGAACGGCGTGCTGCGCGTCTGCCACGTCACGAATCCTATTGAAGGCCGGCGGTGGGGAACGCCCCGAGCAAGCCGAGTGCCCCCACGATCACGAGATCGACGAGCAGGCCGCACACCACCGCAGTGATGATCCATCGCCTGGCGACCTTCGAGTATCGCTCCGCCATCAAGCCATCACCGATGTCATCAGCCTTGGCCGAACGCCACCCGTAGAAGGCGCCAACGAGACCGAACGGCAGAAAGCACAGCGCAGTCGCGGCAATGGCCCATCCCAGATACGTGGGAGGCGCCTCACCCTCAGGCCTGATGGCCGTCGCCGGCTGCTCATTCGACATCGAAGCGCACACTACCGGCGTCCGGCCCTCCGAACTACCGGGTGGCTCGTGGCCCGCTCACGAGCGGGCCACGAGGGAACGCCCTACGCGATCGCGAGCTGCTCGATGTCCTCTGCGAGCCGGTACCCGACACCCCGAACCGCGATCGCAACCCGGGGACCCCCCGCATCGACGATCTTGCGCCGCATGCGAGACGTATGGGTCTCGACGAGGTGGTAGTCACCGAACCACTCCTGGCTCCACACCGCGTCGATCATCTCCGCGCGGGTGAACACCCTGCGCGGCTTTCTGAGAAGCAGTGCAAGGATCTCGAACTCGGTTCTGGTGAGCCCCACCGGAGCCCCATCGACACAGACATGGCGTGACTCAAGGTCGAGGGAGAGATTTCGAAAGCGCAGGACCTCCGAGACCAGGAGTTCGGATCGATGGGCGAGCCTGACCGAAAGCCGCGCTGCCAGCACGCGCGAACTGAATGGCTTTGTCACATAGTCATCCGCCCCAGCGGCAAGCGCGACGAGCTCGTCAACCTCGTCGCGCCGAGCAGTGAGCATGATGATGGGGACGGCGCTCACCTGCCGAAGCTGCCGACACACCTCGATCCCGTTCGGGCGGCCGATGCCCACGTCGAGGACCAATGCGGCCGGGCGGTGCGCCTCGAACGCGATCATCGCCGACTCGCCATCACGTGCCTCGACGACCCTGAACCCCTCGGCCTCCAATCCAATGCGCACGAAATCCAGAACGTCCTGATCGTCATCGACGACAAGAATGGTTGCATTCCCCATCTGATGCTCTCCCTTTCACTTCATGTCCCCCGTTGGACCTTGCGTTGCTAACCTCGCGAAACGAACTCCACGAGCCGTTCCCGTGCGAGCACGATGCTGTCGTGCACTGAACTGTCGCCGGCGGCCCTCCCGATCGCCATCGACTCCTCCGCGTCACGGAGTGCCTCGGCTGAATCGTGCAGCCCATACGTCGCAAGCCGCCCCACGAGCCGGTGCAATTCAGTTCGGGTCAGCTCCTCATCACCACCGAGGAGCGTCATTGCCTCACGCGCCACCCGAGGGCGCCGGTGAACCATGAATGACGCAACAGCCGTCTCATCGCGTGCGAACACGGACGCCGCACTCGGGTTCGGAGCCCAGGAGGACCCCGTGAGGTCTCGGCCGAGCTCGCACAGCGCATGCGGGTCGATCGGCTTCTCGAGAACCCCTGCAATGCCATCGGGCATGAGCGATTCAACAGAACCGTTCACGCGACTCGCGGTGAGAACGAGGGTTGGTATGCCCTGGTGAACCGCTTGAGTCATGACTCCGGTCGCAAGACCGTCACCGAGATGGAGGTCGCACAGAACGAGCCCGGGCGTCGAACATGCGAGCAGCTCCAAGGCTGCTGCTGTCGTGGCGGCACTCGTCACGTCCCATCCGTTGATCGTCGAGAAGGCGACGCCGAGAACCTCACGAAGATCAGGATCGTCTTCCACGAGCAGCACGTGATTCATGGGTCGACGGTAGATCGCAAACGTGAGCCAACCATGAACGAATCGCTGGCACTGAAGGAGTTTTGACCAGACAGGTCCGGTCACCAGTTCAGCATCCCGCGCGCATTTCGCCAGGATC
>CALPZT020000132.1 GCA_943328365.2 Bifidobacterium breve
ATCAGGGCCTGCCGTTCGCGAGCGCGACGGAGAAGGTCGTCGTCGACCGTGGCGAGATCACCTTCTTTGTCCGCCGCGAGCACCTCGTCGCATTCGCGCGAGTGCTGCGAGATGAGCCTGGGCTGCGCTTCGAGATGTGCAGCGGTGTGAGCGGCGTCCACTATCCGAGCGATACCGGACGTGAGCTGCACGCCGTTTACCACTTCCTCTCCATCACCCATAACCGGCGAATTCGGGTCGAGGTGACGGCTCCTGATGCGGATCCGCACATTCCCTCGATTGTCGCGGTCTACCCGACCTGCGACTGGCATGAGCGCGAGACCTGGGATTTCTTCGGGATCGTGTTCGACGGCCACCCAGCGCTCACTCGGATCGCGATGCCCGACGACTGGCCCGGTCATCCCCAGCGCAAGGACTACCCGCTCGGCGGAATCCCGGTCGAATACAAGGGCGCGACGATTCCCCCACCGGATCAACGGAGGTCGTACAACTGATGTCCACCGATCATGTGACCTATGGCAGCGCCGATACGAGCAATGCCGAGTCATCGAGTTCCAGCACGAACGGCAGCGATCCCTTCGCCGGAAGCTACGACACGACCGAGGGCACGATCTACAACGTGTCGGGCGGCGACTGGGACACCATCTCGGCGGCACCGGAGGGCGAGAAGGAACGCATTATCGTCAACATGGGTCCGCAGCACCCGTCGACTCACGGCGTGCTGCGTCTCATCCTCGAACTCGATGGCGAAACCGTCACCGAGGCGCGGTGCGGCATCGGCTACCTGCACACCGGCATCGAGAAGAACATGGAGTTCCGCTCCTGGGTGCAGGGCGTCACCTTCGTTACGCGCATGGACTACCTCGCCCCGCTGTTCAACGAGGCGGCCTACTGCCTGGCGGTCGAGAAACTGCTCGGCATCACCGACGACATCCCGGAGCGGGCGAGCACCATCCGAGTCATGATGATGGAGCTCAACCGCGTGTCATCGCACCTCGTCGCACTCGCGACGGGCGGCATGGAGCTCGGTGCCCTCTCCGCCATGATCTACGGCTTCCGCGATCGCGAGCTCATCCTCGACATCTTCGAGATGGTGACCGGCCTGCGCATGAACAACGCCTACATCAGGCCCGGTGGCGTGGCACAGGATCTTCCGGAGGGTGCCGAGGAGAAGATCCGCGACACCGTGAAGCTGCTGCGCAAGCGGCTCAAGGACACGACGAACCTGCTCGTCGACAACAGCATCTGGATGGGCCGTACGGTCGGCATCGGCTACCTCGACCTCACCGGCTGCATGGCACTGGGCATCACCGGCCCGGTGCTCCGCTCAACCGGGCTGCCGCACGACCTGCGCAAGTCGCAGCCGTACTGCGGGTACGAGAACTACGACTTCGAGGTCGTCACCGAGACCACATGCGATGTCTACGGCCGCTTCCTCATCCGGGTGAACGAGATGGAGCAGTCGCTGCGCATCGTCGAGCAGGCACTCGATCGGCTCAAGCCCGGCCCCGTCATGGTCGCCGACAAGAAGATCGCCTGGCCCTCGAAGCTCTCGGTCGGCAGCGATGGCCAGGGCAACTCGGCTGAGCACATCAAGGAGATCATGTCGGAGTCGATGGAGGCGCTTATCCATCACTTCAAGCTCGTCACCGAGGGCTTCAAGGTCGAGCCGGGGCAGGCCTATGTCGCGATCGAGTCGCCGCGCGGCGAGCTCGGCTGCCATGTCGTGAGCTCCGGCGGAACCCGTCCGTATCGCGTGCACTTCCGCGATCCGTCCTTCACCAACCTGCAGGCAGTCGCGGCGATGGGGGAGGGCGGCCAGGTCGCCGACATCATCGGCGCCGTTGCCAGCATCGATCCCGTCATGGGCGGTGTTGACCGCTAGCCGGTCAGCACAGACGAGAGGGAACTGAGAGATCATGGCTATCAGCGAAGCCGTTCGGGATGAGATGCGGCAGATCGTCGCGCTCTACCCGCAGTCGCGCTCTGCTCTGCTTCCGATGCTGCACCTCGTGCAGAGCGTCGAGGGCGACGTCTCGGTCGACGGCATCAATGCCTGCGCCGAGGTTCTCGGCATCACCTCGGCCGAGGTGACCGCCGTCTCCACCTTCTACACGATGTACAAGCGGCAGAAGGTCGGAAAGCATCACATCGGGGTGTGCATCAACACCCTGTGCGGACTCCTTGGCGGCGACGCGGTCTACGCGGCTCTCGCCGAACGGCTCGGCACGACACATGACTCTCCGAGCGCCGATTCCCAGTTCTGGCTCGAGCGCATTGAGTGCCAGGCGGCCTGCACGCACGCACCCGTCATGACCGTCGACTGGGAGTTCATGGACGACGTCACCCCGGCTTCGGCGGTCGATGTCATCGACCGGCTGGCAAATGGCGAGGTTGTTCAGTCGACTCGCGGCCCAGTCATTCGTGATTTCTCGGCGACCGAGCGCACCCTTGCATTCCCGAATGACGGTCTTGCCGATGAGGGGGTGAGCGTCGACGACAAGATGCTCGCCGGCCTGCGCATCGCCAAGGAGCGTGGCATGACGGCTCCCGGAATACCAGCAGCTCAGCCAAGCCAGACGGAGGCCTGATCGCATGACACTCACTCCGGTCATCACCGAGCACTGGGATTCGCCCGACCTCTACACGATCGATGGCTATCGCCGATTCGGCGGCTACGGTGCCCTGGCATCGGCACTGAAGCAAGATCCTGATGCGATCATCCAGACCGTCAAGGACTCAGGGCTTCGCGGACGTGGCGGGGCGGGCTTCCCGACCGGCATGAAGTGGGGCTTCGTCCCGCAGAACGACGGCAAGCCGCACTACCTCGTGGTGAACGCGGACGAGTCGGAGCCGGGTGCCTGCAAGGACATCCCGATCATGATGGCGAACCCGCATGCGCTCGTCGAGGGCGTCATCATCGCCAGCTACGCGATCAGGGCCAGCCACGCCTTCATCTACATCCGCGGTGAGGTTCCCAACGCGCTGCGCAAGGTCGCGAACGCGGTCGAGCAGGCACGGGCGGCAGGCTTCATCGGCAGCAATATTCTCGGCACCGACTTCTCCCTCGACATCGTCGTGCATTCCGGAGCGGGTGCCTACATCTGCGGTGAGGAGACTGCGCTCCTCGACTCGCTCGAGGGCTACCGCGGCCAGCCGAGGCTCAAGCCGCCGTTTCCCGCGGTTGCCGGCCTCTACGCCTCGCCGACCGTCATCAACAATGTCGAGACCATCGCGAACATCCCGTACATCATCGAGCGCGGGGCGGCTTGGCTGCGCCAGTTCGGCACCGAGAAGTCTCCCGGTTTCAAGGTATTTGCGGTCTCTGGCCATGTGAACCGCCCCGGCATCTACGAAGCCCCGCTCGGCATCACCATGCGCGAGTTGCTCGATTACGCCGGCGGCATGCGAGATGGCCGCAAGCTGAAGTTCTGGATCCCCGGTGGATCGTCGGTCCCGATGCTCATCGAGGAGCACCTCGACCTGCCTCTCACCTACGAAGACATGGCCGGCGCGGGCACAATGCTCGGAACCGGAACGCCGATGATGTTCGACGAGACCGTGAGCGTCGTGAAGGCCGTGACCCGCTGGCTGGAGTTCTACAAGCACGAGTCCTGCGGCAAGTGCACCCCGTGCCGCGAGGGCACCTACTGGATCACCGGCATGCTCGAGCGCTTCGAGCATGGCCACGGCCAGGAGGCCGATGTCGACAAGATCGTCCATGTCTGCACTCAGATTGCCGGGCGTTCGTTCTGCGCCCTCGGCGATGCGGCTGCCACTCCCTACCCGGCGGCACTGAAGTATTTCCGCGATGAGTTCCTCGCGGCGACCCATACGTCGGCCGACGAGCAGTTCGATCCGGTCGCGTCCTATCTCTTCGCAGGGGCTGCACGATGACAATCACGAGCAATGCCGGCTCCGATGTTGCGGCTGTTGAGATGGTGAGCGTCACCGTCGATGGCGTGACCATTCAGGTCCCGAAGGGCACGCTGGCCATTCGTGCCGCTGAACTCCTTGGCGTCGAAATCCCCCGATTCTGCGATCACCCGCTCCTTGAGCCGGTGGCCGCCTGCCGGGCCTGCCTCATCGAGGTCGAGGGCATCCCGAAGCCGGCGCCGGCCTGTGCCCAGGTCGTCGCCGATGGCATGAACATCCGCACGCAGATGTCGTCGCCCGTCGCCCGCGAGGCGCAGGAGGGCGTGCTTGAATTCCTCCTCCTCAACCACCCGCTCGACTGCCCGGTCTGCGACAAGGGCGGCGAATGCCCCCTCCAGAATCAGGCGATGTCGGTCGGACGCCCGGAGTCGAGGTTCGATGGCGAGAAGCGCCTCTTCGACAAGCCGGTGAACGTCAGCGCCGAGATCCTCCTCGACCGTGAGCGCTGCGTATCGTGCGCCCGCTGCACGAGATTTGCCGACCAGATCGCCGGCGATCCGATGCTCGAGCTTCTCGAGCGGGGTGCCAAGCAGCAGGTCGGCACGGCGGCCGATCAGCCCTTCGACTCCTACTTCTCCGGCAATACCGTGCAGATCTGCCCGGTCGGTGCGCTCACGAGCGCCGCATACCGATTCCGCGCCCGTCCGTTCGATCTTGTCTCGGTACCGACCACGTGCGAGCACTGCGCATCGGGCTGCTCCTTGCGTACCGACTACCGCCGCGGCACCGTCACTCGCCGGCTGGCCTGGGATGACCCCTCCGTGAACGAGGAATGGAACTGCGACAAGGGGCGATTCGCATTTCCGTACCTGCGCGAGGGTCGCATCGCCGGTCCGATGGTCCGCGAGAACGGGGAGTTGCGCCCGGCATCCTGGCCCGAAGCCCTCGACATCGCGGCCCGCGGCCTAGCTGCGGCAGGTGCGTCCACCGGCGTGCTCGTCGGAGGAAGGGCGACCGTCGAAGACGCCTACGCCTACTCGCGCTTCGCGCGGGTGGCCCTCGGCAGCGACAACATCGACTTCCGCGTCCGCGAGAGCTCCGATGAGGAGGCCGCCTTCCTCGCCGCACTCGTCGCCGGCACTCCGGTGACGACCACCTACGAATCCCTCGAGCGCGCGCCGATGGTCCTGACCGTCGCACTGGAGGTTGAAGACGAGTCCCCGATCATCTTCCTGCGCCTTCGCAAGGCTGCCCGTGGTGGCCGAACGAGGGTCGCGAATATCGGAGCGATCGCCACCAAGGGCCTCGCGAAGATGAATGGCGAGCTCATTGCAGCGCTGCCCGGCGACGAAGCCCGTGCTCTTGGCAGCCTTTCCGCCGATGTTCGCACAGCCCTCGGCCAGCCAGGAGCCGTCATCCTCGTCGGTGAGCGAATCGCAGCGATCAACGGCGGTCCCTCGGCCGTCGCGGCACTTGCTGCCGAGACTGGCGCATCGCTGGCGTGGGTGCCTCGCCGGGCAGGGGAGCGCGGCGCACTCGATGCGGGTGCTCTCGCCGGCCTCCTGCCCGGTGGCCGGCAACTCATTGATCCTGCGGCGCGAGCCGAGGTAGCAGCTGCCTGGGGTGTTGAGCCTGATGAACTTCCAACGGTG
>CALPZT020000133.1 GCA_943328365.2 Bifidobacterium breve
AGGCGCGGTGCCGTTCGCGATCGTCCGCGATCTCGTCGATGACATCGAGACGGTGACCGAGGACGAGATCTCCCGGGCTGTGCTCCTCCTGCTCGAGCGCGCGAAGCTCCTCGTCGAGCCAGCCGGGGCCGCAGCTACCGCAGCCGTTCTCGCCAATCCGAAATCCTTCGAGCCACCCGTCGCGGTCGTGGTGTCGGGTGGCAACGTCGACTCATTGCTGCTCATGCGGATCATCCGGCACGGCCTCGCCGCCGCGGGCCGCTACCTCACGGTCACCGTTCGGGTCCCTGACAGGCCCGGCTCGCTGGCGAGGCTGCTCGCCGAGGTGAAGGACCTGCAGGCGAATGTCCTCGAGGTCCAGCACGATCGCCTCGACGCCGGGCTTGGGGTTGACGAGGTCGACATCGTCGTGCAGATGGAAACACGGGGGCATGAGCACTGCGAGGAAGTCCTCGACGCCCTTGCCGGTCGATACCGAATCGTCTCGCAGTCCATCGATCGGTAGGGTCCTGCCCATGGCTGATGATCAGGCGGTATTCGCCGAGGGCGTCGTCAAGCGATTCGGCGATGTCGTCGCGCTCGACGGGATGGATCTCACGGTCGAGCGGGGTCAGGTCGTCGGTCTCCTCGGCCCCAATGGCGCCGGCAAGACAACGATGGTGCGCATCCTGTCGACCCTCCTCACCCCGACCGAGGGCGTGGCTCGGGTCGCGGGCTTCGATGTCGTGCGTCAGCCTGACGAGGTTCGTCGCGTCATCGGCCTGACGGGCCAGTACGCCGCCGTCGATGAGTACCTCACCGGCCGCGAGAACCTGCGGATGTTCGGCGGGCTCTACCACCTTGAATCCTCGTACGTGAAGCGCCGATCCCAGGAGCT
The DNA here is from genome assembly GCA_943328365.2 of Bifidobacterium breve. Taxonomy (GTDB): domain Bacteria; phylum Actinomycetota; class Actinomycetes; order S36-B12; family S36-B12; genus WLND01. Next base: position 878 of record CALPZT020000133.1, read on the forward strand.
CCTCGATTCCTTCGAGCTCTCGGAGGCGGCAGACCGGCCCGTCCGCACCTATTCCGGGGGCATGCGCCGCCGGCTTGACCTCGCATCGAGCCTCATCGCGAAGCCATCGATCCTGTTCCTTGACGAGCCCACAACGGGCCTCGACCCGCGCTCGCGCCTTGGCATGTGGGCGGTGATCGAGGGTCTCGTCGCCGAGGGCACGACCGTTCTCCTCACCACCCAGTACCTCGAGGAGGCCGATCAGCTCGCCCAGGACATCGTCGTCATCGATCACGGACGCGTCATCGCCCACGGCACAGCCGAGGCTCTCAAGGACCAGATCGGCGGCGACCGGATCGAGATCACGGTCATGAACATCGCGCAGGCGGGCGCAGCAGCCGAGGTGCTGCGCAGCCTCGGCAACGGGGCGCCGCTCGTCGAGGAGGCCAAGGTCTCAGCGCCGGTCTCTGGCGGCTCGACCGTCATGATCAGCGCGATTCGCGCCCTCGACTCCGCGGGTATCGAGGTCACCGACCTGCTCCTGCGCCGCCCCACCCTCGACGACGTATTCATGTCGCTCACCGGTCACGCGGCGGAGGACGAGCAGCAGGCCCAGCCCAAGCGCGGCCGGAAGGGTAAGACGTCATGAGCAGTGCCGCACCGATGCAGGGCAGGCCCATCCTCGGCTGGGCAATCCACGACGGTCTCGTCGTTGCTCGCCGCAATCTCATTCAGTCGATCCGGGTTCCGGAGTCGCTCTTCTTCTCCCTCGTCCAGCCGGTCATCTTCGTCCTCCTCTTCGCCTACGTGTTCGGGGGAGCGATCCCGATCCCGGGCGACGGCGCGACGCAGGAGGACGCGGCTGCGGCCTACCGCAACTACCTCATGCCCGGAATCTTCGGGCAGACCGTCGCCTTTGCCGCTGCGGCGAGCACGGTCGGCATCGCAGAGGACATGCGCAAGGGGCTGATCGACCGGTTCAGGGCGCTGCCGATGTCGCATGGCGCGGTGCTCACCGGGCGCACGTTCGCCGATGCTGCCCGGCAGATCCTCGTGCTCGCGGTGCTGAGCATCACCGGGCTCGTCGTCGGCTGGCGGATTACCGGTGGCGTCCTCAACGCGATCTACGCCTACCTGCTGTTGCTGCTCTTCGCATACACGGTTGCCTGGATCGGCGCGACGATCGGGCTGTCGATGCCCAACCCGGAGACTGCGAGCACGGCGGGCCTCGCGTGGCTGTTCCCGCTCACCTTCCTGTCGAACGCCTTCGTGCCGATCTCATCGATGCCCGCGTGGCTGCAGACCTTTGCCGCATTCAACCCCGTGTCGACCCTCGTGCTTGCAACCCGTGAGCTCTTCGGCAATCCAACCGGCATCCAGCCCGATTACTGGCCGCTCCAGAACCCGGTGATCTACACGGTCCTGGCGTGCGCGGTGCTCATCACGATCTTCGCGACGCTTTCGGTGCGAAAGTTCGGGAGGACGACGAGCAAGTAGCACCGGTCAGCGCAGGAGTGCGCTACTGGGCGTAGGCCTCGACCTTGACGATCTCGACGATCATCTCCTTGCCGTTGGCGAGGGTGTAGCCGGCGGTGTCGCCGACCCGCTTGCCGAGCACGGCTGAGCCGAGCGGCGAGGTGGGGGAGTAGACCTCGATCGATGCGTGGACGGCTTCCTCGCGCGAGGCGAGGAGGAAGGTCTCCTCCTCGTCGAAGGCCGGGAACCGCACGGTCACCGCCTTGCCGTGCGAAACCTCGTCGTGCGCTGCATCGGGTGCGCCGATCTGTGCGTGCTCAAGGAGATGCTTGAGCACCCTGATGCGAGCCTCGTTCTTGCCCTGCTCCTCCTTGGCTGCGTGGTAGCCGCCGTTCTCCTTGAGGTCGCCCTCATCACGCGCGAGCGAGATCCGCGTGACGATCTCCTGGCGCCGGGGCCCCTCGCGATCGGCCAGCTCGTCGACGAGCCGGTCGTAGCCCTCCTGGGTCAGCCAGGTCACTTCGGTGGTCATGGAAGCCAAGGCTACGCGCTTATGGGCGATACGGCTGCGATGGAGCGACAACTCCCGGTGGAAACTGCGGTGGCGTCACCCGGAGTTCACCGGGCGGGCCGCATCCGAGCACCTCGACCGTGAACGCTGGGGCGATCGTGCGCAGGGCATATGACCACTGGACGGTGCCTGACCCGGCCGGGACAGCGGCGATGGCGTAGCCGGTGTCGATGTGGGTGCGGTCCTGGGCGCGGATGACGCATTCGAGGGGGGCAGCGCCGTCGCGCTGGACTTCGACATCAATCGTGACGTGATCGGGCGCGGAGTCGTCCCACGTGAGGACCCGGGTCTTCACCCCGGTGGTCATCGACAGGCCGATCCATCCGAGAACGCCGGCAAATGCCACGATCACCACGATCGACACGAGCATGGCCATCCACGGCGTGCGATCAAGCCCGTACCGTCGGGCCATCTCGGGGGAGAGTTGGTCCTTTCGGAAGGGGCTTGGCATGAGCCCATTGTCGCTTTGCGAGACTATGGACGTGAACCTCCCCCTCCGCCTCATGGCTGTCCACGCCCATCCCGACGATGAGTCGAGCAAGGGCGGGGCGACGAGTGCGAAGTATGTTGCCGAGGGTGTCGAGGTCATGGTGGTCACGTGCACGGGCGGCGAGCGCGGCGACGTCCTTCACTCCCTTGCCGAGGAGGATGTTGCGATCTTCGGGCTTGCCGAGGTGCGACGGCGCGAAATGGCCGAGGCGGCGCAGATCCTTGGAGTGCGCCACGCGTGGCTCGGCTTCGAGGACTCGGGCTATCCGGAGGGCGATCCGCTGCCCCCGCTGCCCGAGGGCTGCTTTGCTGCCATGCCGCTGGACGAGGCCGCCCGGCCCCTCGTCGCGCTCATTCGCGAGTTCAGGCCCCAGGTCGTCACCACGTATGACGAGGAGGGCGGCTACCCGCATCCCGATCACGTCCGCTGCCACGAGGTGACGATGGCTGCGGTCGACGCCGCTGCCGATCCGAGCGCCTATCCGGGCGAGGGGGGTGAGCCGTGGCAGGTCCAGAAGGTTTACTACAACCAGCAGTTCAGCAAGGCGAGGGTCCTCGCCTTCCACAACGCTCTCCTTGACGCCGAACTCGAATCGCCGTACCACGACTGGATCAAGGGCATGGAGAAGCGCCCCGACGACAGTCATCGCATCACGACCCGAGTGCCGGCCGCAGACTGGTTCGAGGTGCGCGACCGCGCCCTTCTCGCCCACCGCACGCAGATCGATCCCGACGGGCTGTGGTTCAGTGTGCCGTCCGACGTCCAGCGTTCCATCTGGCCTACCGAGGATTTCGAGCTCGCCCGATCAATGGTCCAATCCTCGCTCCCGGAGGACGACCTCTTTGCAGGATTGAGGACGACATGATGGTTCGACTGGCCGACGAGGACCTCAGCTCGGTGATCGATGGAGCTGGCCCGCTCGCGGGCTTGTTCGTGATTCTGCTCGCCGTAGCGGTCTTCATCATCTGGAAGTCGATGAACCGGCAGTTCAAGCGCATCGATCCGAGCCTTCCCATGGGCCGCGATGATCGCGAGCAGGCAGCCGACCGGCGCTACACCGAGCAGGCTGTCGAGCGGGGCGAGGAGCCTGCTCCGTCGACCGAGCAGGGCAAGGATGACATCGCGCCCGCAGGCTGACGCCCTGCTTCGCCGGGCGCGCACCCCTCGCTGGATCGGCCTCGCGATTGTCGCCTTGGTGCTCATCGCCGGATGCGTCCTTCTGGGGCAATGGCAGTGGAGCCGCACCCACAACATCATTGAGGCGGAGCGGGCTGCTGTTTCTGCGCCAATTGACGTCGAGGCGATCGATGCACTCGGCGAACCGCTGCCGGATGCGGCGATCGGCCGACCCGTTGTCGCGCGCGGCCGGTATCTCGCGGAGGGGCAGGTGGTTGTCCTCCAGCGCTCCCTGCGCGACGAGGCTGGCGTCTGGGTGCTCACGCCGCTTGAGTTATCGGACGGCTCGGTCGTCGGCGTCCTGCGCGGGTGGCTGCCAACTGCGGATGCGCCGGGCATCGTCCCCCCAGCCGGCGAGGTCACGGTGAGCGGCATCATGCACCCAAACGAGCGCTTCTACCCCGACGCCATTACTGAACCGGGCACGGCGGTCGCGATCTCGAGTGATCGACTGGCGCCGGCGTGGGGCGAGGCCACTCGCTCCGGATACGTCATGCTCACTGCCAGCTCGCCGGAGCAGAGCCCGGCACCGGAGCCGGCCGTGCCGACCGTGCAGACAGCCGATGTTCCGTTCCCGTTGCAGAACTTTTTCTATGCATTTCAGTGGTGGATCTTCGCCGCATTCATCGTTGTGGTGTATCTGCGCTGGCTGTGGCTCGACGTATCGGAATCGCCGGAATCGGGCCTCGGCGAGCGGGACAACCCGTGAATCCGGGGCTGTGAATACCTTACATTTTGATCACGTTTGGGGCGACGTTCCACATATGACCGGTTTGCGGCTATGCTTCGTAGTGGCAAGGCGAAGTCAGCACCACCGTTCTGAGATGCCCGCCCTGCATACCTGCAGCGGGCATCACATGTTTCTGGGCAAGAGCACAGATCAAGGACGAAGGTTCGAACAAGCTAGGCCACGCGTTGGGCGACCGTCCGACGCAACTTCGTGCAAG
>CALPZT020000134.1 GCA_943328365.2 Bifidobacterium breve
GCATCGCGACCTTGAGGCCCGGGATGTGCGCGAGCCAGGCCTCGAGGCTCTGGCTGTGCTGGGCAGCGGCCGACATGCCAGCGCCGCCGGCGGTCGTGATGGTCAGGGGGACGGAGACCGCGCCCCCGAACATGTACTTCATCTTGGCCGCCTGGTTGAAGATCTGGTCCATCGCGACGCCGATGAAATCCATGAACATCAGGTCGCACACAGGTCGAAGGCCCCGGGCAGCAGCACCGACGCCGAGGCCGATGATCGCCTGCTCGGCGATCGGGGTGTCCTTGACCCGCTTGTCGCCGTAGGCGGTGAGGAGGCCATCGAACATGTGGAAGACGCCGCCGTAGCCGGCGACATCCTCGCCGATGAGGAAGACGTCGGGGTCCTCGGCCATGATCTGGTGCATGCCCTCGTTGAAGGCCTTGACATAGGTGAGTTCGCGCGTGTTCACGGGGATTCCTTCTGGCTCAGACGGTGTAGACGTCGTCGAGTATGTCGGCCGGGTCCGGATCCGGACTGCTCCGGGCGAACTCGATGGCGTCGGTTATCTCCGCCTGGGTCTGCGACCGGATGGCCGCGAAGTCGGCCTGCGTCGCGAGGCCGCGCTCGATGCCGATCACCTCGAGCAGCTTGATCGCGTCACGCTCCTTCCAGGCCTCGACCTCTGCAGGATCGCGATATGGAATGCGCATGCCCTTGATGCCCTGATGATCGAAGTAGCGGTAGGTCTTCGCCTCAATGAGGGTCGGCCCGTCGCCTCGCTTCGCGCGTGCGACGGCTTCCATCGCAACAGCGCGAACGGCGAGCGCATCCCTGCCATCGACAACGACGCCCGGGATGCCCTAGGAGTTGGCTCGCTCGGCGATGTCTTCAATGCGCATGTGGTCGCCCTGCGCGGTGAACTCCGCATAGCCGTTGTTCTCGCACACGAAGATCACCGGCAGGTCCCACACGGCAGCCATGTTCACCGACTCGTGGAAGGCGCCGATGTTCGTTGCGCCATCGCCGAAGAAGCTCGCGGCCACCGAACCATCGCCCCGGTACTGGGCCGCGAAGGCCGCTCCGACCGCTATCGGGATGCCGCCGCCGACGATCGCGTTCGCACCGAGCATCCCGCGGCTCATGTCGACGATATGCATGCTTCCGCCGCGGCCCTTGCAGTAGCCGGTCGTCTTGCCGTACAGCTCAGCGAACATGGGTCGGAACTCCGCGCCCTTGGCGATCGCATGGCCATGTCCTCGATGGGTCGACGTGATCTGGTCGACATCGCCGAGCACCGCCATGACTCCCGCCGCAACGGCTTCCTGGCCCACATACAGATGGAGGAACCCGGGCATGTCGCCGGACTCGACAAGCTTTCCCGCCGACTCCTCGAACAGCCGGATCCGAACCATTCGCCGGTGAAGATCCAGGACTAGCTCGCGAGTGACCCCTGCGTCGTAGCCCTCGGGGGGTCCGTACGTGACATTGGGGGTCGAGGTTTCCGTCATTCAGATGCTCCTCACAGTTATAGGAAGCAGACTATAGTAACTCGGCGGAGCGCGTAAGCCCCCGCCGCTCCTGGCGCACAGCGCCTCGATCCCAGGAGTTCCGATGGCTGCAGGCAAGCGAATCCTCGTCATGACCGGCGGCCACCGGGTCGCGATCGACGACTTCCTCGGGGCAATCGCCGCGATTTGCGCCGATCGAGGCTGGGTGTGGGCGCATGCCACCCAGCCCTCCGCGCAATCCTGGCTCGACCCCGCCTACGCGGGCTCATGGGACGCGATCCTCATGCACGACATCCCGGGCCTTGCGCTCGCACGCGGCACCGAGCCGCTGCCCATCCCGCCTGCGGCCGGGGTCGCCGAGGCACTCGTCGGCCTCCTCGACGCCGGGCAGGGCATCGTCGTGCTCCACCACGCTATCTCCGCGTGGCCTGCGTGGGAGGGGTGGGCTGAGGCGATCGGCGGCCGGTTCAACTACTGCCCAGCACGGCTGCGCGGCCAGGAACTTCCGTCCTCCGGCTACCGCCATGCGACATTCACCGTTCAGGTGGCAGATCCCGCGCACCCGATCTGCGACGGAGTCACCGACTTCACGATCGATGACGAGCTGTACTTCGCGCCCGTCCTCAACGACCGCATCACCCCGATCCTCACCCATGACGCCGACATGTCAGGCGCCCTGTTCCAGGACACGTTCGACGAGGTCTCGAATGGCTCGTCCACCGGCATCACCTGCGCCGATCGGGGGGCCGACTCCGGAATCCACGGCGGGCACAATCTCATGGGCTGGACAACGACCGCTGGCATCAGCCCCGTCGCCGCCCTTCTCATGGGAGACGGGCCGTCGACCTTCGCCAATCCCATGTTCCGGACCCTGCTCGGCAATGCCCTCGACTGGGCATCGAGCGAAGGTGCCCGCAACGCAGCAGCGGCACGGCCGTTTGCCGTGCCGCTGCCCTAGCGGTCGTATTCGTGCCGAGGCGATCTCACCGGCTGACGACTTGTCGAACTACGAGCGACGGCGCGCTGTCCGCACCGCGAGGGAGACCGCGATGATCAGGGCGAGACCGTTGAAGAGGTCGGTCACGTACGAGGGCGCCCCGGCGAGCTGCAGGCCGGAGACACCGGTGGCGAGCAGGAAGATCGCGATGAGCGTGCCGAGCACGTTCACCCGACCCGGGCGGATCTGGGTCGCGCCGAGGAAGACCGCGGAGAACGCCGGAAGCAGGTAGCCCTCGCCGACGATCGACGTTGCGGTGCCGATGGTGGCCGTGAGCGCAATGCCGGCGAATGCCGCAACCGCACCCGAGGTAACAAAGGCGATCATCGTGACGCGACCGATGCGGACACCCGAGAGCCGTGCCGCGACCGGGTTGCCGCCCACTGCGTAGAGGTATCGGCCACCGGGGGTGTACTCCAGGATCCACCACATGAACAGGGCGATGACTGCGGCGTAGTACACCGTGTAGGGAAGGCCGAGGAACTCACCGCGGGCGAAGTCGAGGAATGGGCCATAGCCCTCGGTGCTCAGCACGATCTGGGACTGGCTGCTGATCATGGCTGCGACCGCGATGAGGATCGAACTCATACCGAGCGTGCCGATAAATGAGTCGACTTTGAATTTCACCACCACCAGGGAGTTGAGCAGCCCGACGGCGATGCCGAGGAGGATCGAGCCGACGACGGCGACGACAACCCCGTGGTGATTCACGAGCGCCCACGCCGTGAAGCAGACCGAAACCGACACGACCCCGCCGATGGTGAGGTCGAATGCGCCGGCAGCCACCGGGATGATGAGGCCGAGGGCGACGATCGTGGCGATCGCCTGGAAGCTCAGCACCTGCTTGAGCGTGCTCACCTGCAGGAACAGGTCGGGGATCCAGAGCGCGAACAGGACGATGAGCGCTGCCCAGACGTACAGACCGCTGAACCTGTCGAATCCCAGGTTGATTCGACGACGCGGTGCCGCTTGAACTTCAGACATGGACGTGACTCCGGATCTCGTAGGCAGGGTTGGTGATGTCGTGCAGTTGCGGGTACTCGGTCACGCTGCGGGCTCACTTGAATCGCGGCCGATTGTCGCAGCGGTGATGTTGTCATTCGTGAGACGAGGGCCGCTCAGCTCATCGACCGCCTTGCCTCGGCGAAGGATGATGACGCGGTCGCAGACGCGCACGAGTTCTTCGTGGTCGGTGGACAGCACGAGAACGCCTGCGCCCTGCGCTGCCGCTTCGTCGACCATGCGATGGATGTCGGCCTTGGCGCCGACATCGACTCCCTGGGTCGGCTCATCGAGGACGAGGACCTTTGGCTCCTGGCGTAGCCACCGGGCGATGACCACCTTTTGCTGATTGCCGCCGGAGAGCTGCGCCATCGTGAACTCCGACTGGGATGGGCGCACGTCAAGCCGCTCGAGCCAGACGGTGACATCAGCCTTCTCGGGCCGGCGTCGCAGGATCCCCAAGGACATATGGCGACCGGGGTCGACGATCGTGATGTTCTCCCGCAGGCTCTGCGCCATGAGCGATGCATTCGCATGCCGCTCGGCCGGCACGAGGGCCATGCCCCGCTCAATGGAGATATCGGGCCGCGCCTGCGGGAGCACGTCGCCGCCGAGCACGACCTCTCCTCCATGGCCATGACCTCCGAAGACGAGCGCTGCCACCTCTTCACGACCCGAGCCGGTGATGCCTGCCACACCGACGACCTCGCCGGCGTGGATGGTGAGATCGAGGCCCTGGACAGCTGCACCGCTCAGGTCCTTGAGTTCGAGGACGACATCGCCGTGCGCGCGCACATGGCCTTCCTTGTCGTACTCGTCGAGTTTGCGGCCCACGACATGCTCGATGAGCTCGTCCTCCGTCAGTCCTTCCACGGGCCGAGTGATGACGTGCTTGCCGTCACGGAGAACGGTCACCGAATCAGCCATCTCGAAGACTTCGTCGAAGTGGTGCGAGACGAACAGGACAGCCACCCCGCTGTCGGCGACACGGCGCACGAGCGCGTACAGGCGCTCGGCCTCGGGGCCGGGGAGGTTCGCGGTGGGCTCGTCGAGGATGAGCATCTTCGACGGTGCACCGCGGGTCGACATCGCTCGGGCAATGGCCACTGCGGTGCGCTCACTCATCGCGAGGCCTCCGACAGGCATGCGAACATTGATGTCGTAGCCGAGGGCCATGAGGGCTTCGTGCGCCGCCGCGCGCTCCTGCTTCCAGCGGATGGTCTTCGTGATGCCGGTGATGTAGCCCTGACCGATCGCGAGGTTGTCGACGACGTCGAGGTTGCCGACGAGTCCGAGATCCTGGTGCACGAAGCGAAGGCCGATGGCTTCACTCGAGGCCGGATCGGAGAACGAGAGTTCCTGGCCATCGACGGTCACCTCGGTGCCGGGCTCTGGTTCGTGGAACCCGGCGAGGATCTTGATGAGGGTCGACTTGCCGCAGCCGTTCTGCCCGACCAGCGCCCGCACCTCGCCCGGCGCGACGTCAATGCTCACGTGGTCGAGTGCAACCTGGCCACCGAAGATCTTCGATGCCTCGCGAACCGAAAGCGCGGTCGTCATTGAGCCTCCTCCTTTGTCCCATGAACCCTAGTGGCAAGACCGGTATATGCAAGGCCTTCCATGCACATTGCGTTCGCCTCGGGAGCATTTCGCGAACTCATGAGCCGCCCGACGTGCTCGCGGCGGCCTGACGATCAAGGACAGCGTGCGCCGCGGCCAGCCGGGCGACCGGGACCCGACTCGGCGAGCAGGAGACGTAGTCGAGTCCGAGGTCCTCGCATAGGGCGATCGAGACGGGGTCTCCCCCGTGCTCGCCGCAGATGCCGAGCTTGATATCGGGCTTCACCGACCGGGCCTTGTCGACGGCGATACGCATGAGTGCAGCCACCCCCGGATCGTCGAGCTCGGAGAATGGGCTCACGGTAAGCAGGCCCTTCTCAAGGTACGTGCCGAGCATGCGCCGCTCGACGTCGTCGCGCGAGAAGCCGTAGGTCAACTGGGTGAGGTCATTCGTTCCGAAGGACAGGAA
>CALPZT020000135.1 GCA_943328365.2 Bifidobacterium breve
CGATCGTTCGGGCAGCGGGAATGCCCGCCGAGTCGACGGAGGTTATCGACGTGGTGAGGGCCGCCGAACAGGGCGACACCCTTGCGAAGCAGGCGCTCGCTGATGCGGGCGAATGGCTCGGCACCGGCATCGGAAACCTTGTGAATATCTTCAATCCAGAGGTGATCGTGCTCGGTGGGCACCTTGCCGATCTCCTGCCTCAGGTGAGTGGAGTGCTCTTCGACCGAGTCGGGCACTCGATCCGCCCCTCCCGTGAGCAGGTGTCCGTGGTCGCCCCGGGGCTCGGCCGTGACTCAACCCTTCTTGGGGCGGCTGAGGGTGTGTTCTCGACCCTTCTCGCTGACCCCCTTGGCGTCCTGTCTGGCTCCACGACACTCATCACGCGGTGACCGGCGCGTCGATGCAGGATCGTGTCGTTCTGCGTGCGCCGGGCGTGAGTGTCACGATCGACCTCGCGGCCGGAGGCCGAGCAGTGTCGTGGACGATCGACGATGTCGAGGTAATCGGTTCGAGATCGAGCGCTCCCGTCGAATACGGCATGTACCCGATGGCGCCCTGGGCTGGACGTGTGCGCGACAACAGCCTGAGTTTCGGCGGAGCTGAATACTCACTTGCGCCGAACCATGGAGTGTGGGCCCTTCACGGGACGGTCCTCGGCTCGAAGTCCCGGTTGGTGGACCAAGCTTCATCGAATGACCGTTCGGTGGCGACGATCGTCACGGATCTCGGGCCGGAATGGCCGTGGGCCGGCCGGCTGACGAGCCACTGGGAGGTGGCCGCTGATGCCGTGCGCACCCGCCTCACCCTCGAAGCCGAGGAGCAGTCGTTCCCCGGCGTGCTCGGGTGGCACCCATGGTTCAACAGGCGCATCGGAGCTGGTGAGCCGGCGATCTGGAGCCTGACTGGTCCGCTGCTCGCGGAGCGGCTCGAGGCATTTCAGCTCTCGGGGGCCTTCGTTCCCGTTGACCTCGGCAGCCGGGCTTTTGACGATACGTTCCTCGTGGCGTCACGCGCCGCCTCGATTGAGTGGCCTGGGCAGTTGCGCATTGATATCTCGAGCTCGCACCCGTGGTTCGTCGTGTTCGATGAGCTTGCTGATTACATATGCATCGAACCGCAGAGTGGACCGCCGAATGGGATCAATGACTCGCAGGTGGCCCCGGTCACCGTCGTTGCGCCCGGTGAGCCGCTCTCGCTGGTGAACGAATGGCGGATTACCCGTGGTCAGCCTGCGGGCTGAGGTGAACGGTCGCACCGGTGTCGGCCGACTGCCGTGCTGCATCGAGGACTCGCAGGTCGGCGATGACATCAGCGCACGGAACCGGGGCGGGGGTTCCGTGCAGGATTGATTCGAGCACCGCCGGGTAGAACGTATTCCAGCGACCGGCGGCCAGTTCGATGTGCGAATCGACGAGCTCGCCACTCGTCTCCCCAACCCGCAGGTGGGCAGTGACGTCGGTCGGCTCGACACCCCAGGTCGGGCTGGAGGGCAGCAACCCGGACTTGAGGGCTGCCTCCTGCGAGTCGGACCCGCTGATGCGCACGCCGCCCGTCGTGCCGAGCAGGATGAAGCGGGGCTCGCCGAAGGCGGCAGCCTGGCTTGCGACGAGGATGCTGATCGATGAGTCGGCATGGGTGAGGATCATCTGCATGTCGTCGTTGGCGGCTCGGGGGTCGCGTACCGAGCGCGCATGAGCGGTGACAGTCGTGACTGGACCCATGAGGGCAATCGCCTGATCGACGAGGTGGGCGCCGAAGTCCAAGAGCACGCCGCCGAAGTCTTCGGGGTCGCTGGACTCACGCCAATTTCCGTTCGGGATGGTTCGGAGCCGCTCGATCCGTGACTCGAACCGGTGGAGCCGGCCGAGTGAGCCCTGGGCGGCCAGGGCGCGCAGGGTGAGGAAGTCAGAGTCCCAGCGCCTGTTCTGAAATGGATGGACCTGGACGCCCGCCGAGGCCGCGGCGTCGAGGACGATCTGGGCCTGCGCGGCCGTGGCCGCCAGCGGCTTGTCGATGACCATGTGCAGGCCACGCCGGGCCGCTTCGAGGGCAAGGGGGACATGGGTGCGGTTCGCTGATGCGATGACGACGAGGTCGATGCCATCGAGATGCGCCCATGCCTCGTCGGACGTTGAGTGCAGTCTGACCCCGGGATGGTCAGATGCCGCCTGAGCTCGACGCTCCGGATCTCCTGTGACGATAGCCCGCAGCGCCAGACCAGGGGTCGAGCGAATGAAGGGAGCATGGAAGACCCGGCCGGCAAGGCCGTAGCCGATGATAAGGACCCCGCGCTCATCACTCATGCGACAAGTAAAGCATGTGCAGGAAATGTGACGTGCGCCGCAAATCCGCAAGAAAAGTGTCAACATCCCTGACAAACGGCGGTGCTGTGGTGCACACTCAGAGTGCTGCCCGCCCCCCGGGTAGCAGGGCCTTCGGGTCCCGAAGGCCCGCGCGACAGCCCCCCAGCCGCGCGGGCTTTCTTTTTGTCGAGGAGTCGGGTCAGTACACGTGGACGCGCGTGCCGACACTCGCGTTGTCAAACAACTGCTGCGCCTTCGCGTAATCCCTGAGGTTCACGCATCCGTGCGAGGCTCCGTAGTAGCCATCGCGCTTGAAGTAGGCGGAGTAGTGAACCGCCTGCCCACCGTGGAAGAATAGTGAGAACGGCATGGCGGTGCGATACAGGGACGACACATGGTCGCGGCTCTTGCGGGTCACCGAGAAGGTGCCGCGCGCGGTCGCGGTCTGAGGCATGCCGAACCGAGCATCGGCCGACAGTGCGACCTTGCCGTTCGAGACCCAGCGAACGAGTTTCTGTTCGGTGCTGATGCAGATCGACTCCTCGCCCATACAGGCCTTCGGCAGCACGTCGACCGGACCTGAGATAGCCCTGATTCGATCCCAGGTCTTTCGCGTCACGTACCGATCGATGGGGAGCCAGAACTTCTTCTGCAGGGCGGTGAGTGCCCGCTGGGTCGACGGACCGTAGGCCCCATCAAGGATTTCGTCCCTGGGAATCGAGTAGCCGAGCCATTCAAGGCGGTCGTGGAGGACCTTGATCAGTGCGCCTTGATCCCCGGGCCGAAGTGGGAAGTCGACGGTCGGAGCAGAGGGGGCCACACTCGGGGTAGCCGTCGGTGAAGGCATCGGATTCGGCTCATCGGCCGAAGCTGTCGCAGCGCTGATCGTCAACAGCGCCGCGAGGGATGCCGCGCCAAGACTGCCGGCGACGACCCGACGAAGCGTGCGCCTGGCCATGGCTACGCTCGGGCCTCGAACATGCCGATCACGGCCGCGAAACCGAGCACAGAGCGAGGTGAGTAGGCGGCACGCCACAGACCGCCGTGGTTCGCCCCCTGCACGAAGAGGTCCATTGGATTGCTGAGCACCGTGCGCGGATTCGCCGCAGCCGCCGGGTTGCGCAGGTCGTGCACGAGGAGGGCTGCCATGAGCGCGGTGGAGGTCGCAGGTTCGAATACCTCGATGCCGAAGCGGCCCGCGCCCGCGTACGCCGCTGCGAGCAGCCGATTCTTCACGACAGACTGGGTGCGGGTCGGCGGGGCGAGGTTGAGTGAGACGGTCGCGCCGGACGCGCGGGCACTCAGCGCGCGCCAGCGCTGCAGGCGCTTCGCGAGGGCGTAGTTGGGCCCCTGTTGCGGAACGAGGGAGTCGTTCAGCCCAACCTCGAGCCCTTCGCTCGTGACGAGGGTCTCGGGGTTATTCGGCTGAAACTGGTTGAGCAGGCGGAGGGGCGACTGAAGGAGCCCATTCAGCCCACGGGTCTCCCAGCGCCTGCGTGACTCCTCGACCGCGCTCATCGGGACCATGAACACATCGGTCGGCGTCGCGAGGTAGGCAAGCATGACGTTGTCGCGGCGCGTGAGGAGGTCAGCAGCAATCGCATCGGCGGCCACTGACAGAAGGACGTGAGCGGCGCCATCGGCGTACACATAGGTGCCCATCACAAGGGGCCCCGGCACTTCGTCGAGCCAGGTCCTGATCTCGGGGGCGTGCACGAGGAGGTCGGCCCCAGCGACCTCGGCTATGGCTGTGTCATCGTCATGGTGAACGAGTCCATCTGATGTGACGTGCGCATCGCCTTGCGTACCGAGGCGGATCGGCACCCGCAGTGAGCCGGCAGTGTTTCGGGTTATCTCGATGAGGCGTTGCCACGCCGCTGGCCGCGGCAGATCAACAGCGTGGACACGCGCTCCCCATCGAAGGAGGGACCTCGTCGGTGCCATCTCGGCGCCGGCACCGAGGAGCGCGATATCGACGCCGCGCAGATCAAGCCAGTCAGGGTTGTCCATGAGGGTGTGAATCGCCTCGGCGAAACTCGGTTCGGTAATCCCGTCGCGCACCCAGCGGTCGACCTGGGAGCGGAGGTCATCACCGAAGAGTCGCTTGCCCTCATACGGAACAGACAGGTCGCGCTCTGCAGCAACCCGGCCTTCGACCGTGACGGACCCGAACCCGGGCTCGGTGGCATCGTCCATCGCCGAACCCAGGGACTGCTCGTTGCCGGAACGGATGAATCGAAACCTGCGATGCGCTGACTCCAACCCGTCGCGCGAGATGGTGAGTGCGGCCTCAGGGCTTGCTGTTGCTGCCGCGATGATGTCGCGTATCGGGCGAAGGTAGCCTGATCGCCAATCGCGGGTGTGCTCGATTCGAGCGGCGAGCTCAGGGTCGACCGCGCGAGCGCTGTCGGCGAACACCGCCCGGCCCGTTGCCCCGGTGCTTCGGCGTCCGTCGCCACCCTGCGGGAAGCACACTCCGTCTCTCGCCGCAGCCCCGGATGTTGTCGACATGTTCGCAGACTACCCGTGATCCCTGCAGGAGGCTCCCAGCGTCTCGACGAGGGAAAGCAGCAGATCGACGTCGTCCGTGGTGGTCCGAAAGTTCGTGAAGCACGGACGAAGCCACACCTCGCCGTCGATAGTCGCGGGCGATAGGTAGACCCGTCCGTCGGCCTGGAGCCGCCGGCACAATTCGGCATTGTGGGCATTCACGTCAGGGCAGCCGGGGACGCGACTGCGAATCGGGACGATGGACAACTGGGGTGCCGATGCGAGGACATCGATGCCCACCCGGTCAGCGGCGAGGGAGTACAGGTGCTGGGCTTGCTCGCAGTTGCGTGCGATTGCCTGACGGAATGCGGCTGCGCCGTGCACGCGAAATGCGAGCCACAGCTTGAGCGCTCGCATTGGGCGCGAGTACTCCAGCGTGATGTCGACGGCGTTGAGCACGCCATCGGCATGCGGCACATAAGCCTCGTCATGAGCGAAGACATCAAAGAGCGCTCGCGGATCGCGGACGAGGACTGCGCTGCAGGCCTTCGGAACGAACATCCATTTGTGGCAGTCGACGGTCACGGAATCCGCACGAGTCAGTCCCTGAAATAGGTGAGCAGTTGCAGCAACGGCCGCCGCCGGCAGGCCGTAGGCGCCGTCAACATGCAGCCACACGCCGAGGCGCTCGCATACGTCGGCCAGATGATCAAG
>CALPZT020000136.1 GCA_943328365.2 Bifidobacterium breve
CGTCGGCATCGCGAAGCCACTGCAGCTCGGGCAATAGCCACGAGCCGATCTTCGAGTCGTCCCACGCACCCCAGGGCGACCCCATCGGCACGATGACGTCGAAATCGCGGGGGTCAGGGAACTCATAGGTGGCTTCGCCGGGGGTGTCATACAGGTGCGCCTCGACGATGGTCTCCTCGACGGCCTGGAACCCGAGCTCCTCGAAGCGCTCGGCGACGAGCCGAGGGGGACTGAAGGGGTCGTGCTGCATGAAAAGCACCCTCATGCGGTGAATCCTCTCCCAAACCGGCCCCGAGCGAGCACGATTGACATACTATTCCGAGATCGTTGGGGACCGAACGATTATCCGGACGATGGCCAGGGCCGAGCGCAACTGAGGGGCAGCACATGCAACAGGAACTAGCAGATGTTCGTCGCGAGCTGGAGAACCAGAACATCGACATTCTCCGGCTCATCTGGCCCGATGTGTTGGGCCTCACCCGGTCGAAGGACATCACCGTTTCGCAACTTGAGCGAGCGGCGGGCCACGGCCCCGCGTTCTGCCAGGCAACCTGGACAACCACGACGCGCGGCGATGTCCTCGACGGGCACGGCAGCCTGCAGGACGGCCTCTCCGACATGGTGTCGCGCATGGACTCATCGACCATTCGGCCGCTGCCGTGGGAGCCGGGAGTCGCCTACGCGATCGCCGACATCGATGAGCCCGATGGCTCCCCGAATGCGATCTCACCGAGAGCGCTCTTGCGACGGGTGATCGAGGAGTACAAGGCACTTGGCCTGCTCCCTGTCGTCGGCCCCGAGCTCGAGTTCTACTTCGCCCACAAGCCCAATGGCGTGTGGGAGCGGGTGCTGAACAAGACCGGACGGGTCTACCAGACCGGCTCGCTCGTCGATCCCGACGGCACCTTCCTGCACCTCCTGCGCATGATCGATCGACTGAACATCGGGGCTTTCGCAGGCAATCACGAGTTCTGCCCGTCGCAGTACGAGATCAATCTCTGGCACGGCGATGCGCTTGACGCCGCCGACCGAACCTTCCTGTTCAAGACCGCGATCAAGGACATCACCAACCGGCGCGGGATCATGAGTACGTTCATCGGTAAGCCCTTCGGCGATGAGGGCGGGAGCGGGTTCCACCTGCACTTCTCGGTCACCGATGTGAACGGCACGAACATGATGAGCGAGCCGGACGGAGAGTTGTCGCTCATCGCGCGGCGCATGATGGCCGGCGTGCTCGAGCACGCACCTGCGCTCGTGGCGTTCTGCAATCCCACCATCAACGCCTATAAGCGTCTCGGCCCCGACACGATGGCCCCGTACCGCTCGAACTGGGGCTACGACAACCGCACGACCTTCGTCCGTATCCCGCCTGAGCGCGGTGCTGGCACTCGGCTTGAGGTTCGCATCGGCGACGGAGCGGCAAATCCCTACGTGATGATCGCAGTGATCCTCGCCGCGGCCCTTGACGGCCTCACCCGGCAGCTCGACTGCCCGCCGCACTCCGAGGGCTGGACCTACACCGACGAGAGCCGCCCGGCGCTCCCGATGACCCTGCCCGATGCGCTCGACGCCATGCGCGCTGACACGTTCCTCGTCGGCATTCTCGGCGAGCCGTTCGTGCAGGCATTCGAGACCCTCAAGCGCGATGAGGTGCGCCGCTACGAGGAGGCGGTAGAAGACCCGTCGACCCGTGAGGTCACCCAGTGGGAGATCGACGAGTACTTCGAGGACTTTTGATCGAGTGCTCACGCAGCCGCCTGCTAGAAATAGGCCATGGCGGCCACGCGGGGTGAGGCGAAGTCCGATGTTGCCTATGGCGAGGGCCGCGAGGCGCTGCTCAGGGCGGTCGTCACGGTCGTCGCTCGGGGCGGGCTCCGCGAACTGACCTATCGGGCCGTCGCGGCCGAGGCGGGGGTGACGCACGGCTTGGTGCGTCATCACTTCGGTTCACGCGACGCACTCATCGTCGCAGCGACCGAATACTCGCTTGGCCCTGCGATTTCTGTCACCGGTCTCGGTGAGGCTGGTTCGCTCGATGACTGGGCCAGGGATGTCCCGAAGGCGCTGACCGACGAGGAGGAGATCACCGCCTTTCAGTTCGAGGTCATTCTCGAATCTCGGAGGCGGCCTGAGCTCAGGGAGGCCGTCAGTGATCTCTACGCAGGATTTCGCAAGGCGATGCTCGCCGATCTGCGGGCCCACGGAGTTCAGGCCGACAAGGCGCTGGCGACCTTGGTGTTCGCGGCCCTCGACGGTCTCATCTTTGAAGGGCTCGCCCTCAACGAGCCGCAGACAACGCGTGCGGCGATTCGCAAGCTCAGGGAGTTGCTGAGGTCGGCCGGCCTCGCGGGCTAGCGATCCTCGAGAAATTCCGTGACAAGTAGGGCTGGATTCCCTACACTCCGACAACTAGCCAAATGGATAGTTAGAGGAGGCGTTCGTGTCGCGTCCATCAGGACTGCTCGCAACCCCGTTCGATCATGCATACCCGCGTGACATTGAAACCGAGTGGATCGATGTCATGGGCTACGCGGTGCCGCTCTGGGTCAGCGACCCTGAGTCCGAGTACCGGGCCTTCCGCGAGGCGGTCGGTCTCCTCGAATACTCGATGCTGTACCGATGGGATATTCGCGGCCCCAGGGCCGCTGAAATCGCCAATCGCGTGCACAGTCGCAACGTCATGGCCCTGAAGCCGGGCGAGATCGCCTACGGCGTCGTGGTCGACGACGATGGATTCATGGTCGACGATCCGACGGTCTCGTTGTATGGCCCCGACCACGTCCTCCTCGTCGGCGGAACCCCCGAACTTGGCACCATCATCGGTCGTGAAACCGACTCGCAGACAACTGTGACGGAGCGGCGTACGGAGTTCTGCGTCCTCTCGGTCCAGGGTCCCCGGAGTCGGGAGTTGCTGCAGAGCCTCACCGGCGAGGACCTGTCGAATGCGGCGTTTGCCTATTACACGTTCAAGCCGGGGGTACGACTCGCTGGGTTCGAGGTGCAGGTGAACCGAATCGGCTTTACCGCTGAGCTCGGGTTCGAGGTCGTGGCACCGATTGCTGACGCTCCGGCGCTCATGGCGGCCATCCGGGAGGCTGGAGCTCCGCTCGGTGCACTTCCGTGCGGTGCCGCTGCGCTCATGATGTGCCGGATCGAATCAGGCATGGTGATGGCAGAGGTCGAATACGACCACACGCTCACGCCCTTCGAATGTCGGCTCGGCTGGTCCGTCGACTTCGACAAGGGAGATTTCAACGGACGCGACTCCCTGCTCAGCAAGAAGGATTCGGTGAGTGGTCGAGTCATGACGATCAGGATCGACGGTGATCCCGATGGCCTCGATGGAGCAGCGATAGAGGTCGACGGTCGGGTCGTCGGTGTCGTGACGATGGCGGTGCCCTCGCCCGCCCTTGATGGCGCGACCCTGGCCATGGCCCGGCTCCATCGCGATGTCGCCCAGGTCGGCCACGCCCTCACCGTGACGACCGAATCAGGGAGCCGGCAGGCCGAGGTCCTGAGAACGCCGGTGTACGACCCTGAGCGCATACGAGTGAAGTCCTAGGAGTGCCATGACGAATGTGACGATGACCGCAGATCTCCTGCCCTTCGCAGACCCGGGATTCCAGGAGGATCCTTACCCCTACTACCGAGTCGTCCGCGATCTCACTCCGCTCTACGAGAGTCCGCTCGGTGTCTATGCGGTGATGCGGCATAAGGACGTGGCGGAGTTGCTCCGTGACAAGCGATTGAGCGCCGCCCAACTTGATTTCGGCGTCGCGAACATCTTCCACGATTCAGTGCTCGGCATGGATTCACCGGACCATGGCCGGCTCCGGCGCATGAGCGCGAAGTGGTTCACCCCCGACCGCATCTCGGAGTGGATCGTCGAAACCCAGCGGATCGTCGACAAGGCACTCGATGAGGGAGAGGCCGAGGGAGGTCTTGATGCGTGCCAGGACCTCTCCTTCTCGGCCACGTTCGGAACCATGGCCTACATCCTTGGAGTCGGAACCCATGACGCGGCCGAGTGCCGGCAGAAGGTCATCGACATGGGTCGGGCCCTTCGCCCGGCTGCGACCGATGCTGATGTCGCCGGAGCCCAGGAGGCATTTGGCTGGTACGTCGAATACATCCGCGACCTCATCGCATTCAAGCGGAACCACCCGGGCGAGTCACTCCTGGATTCGTTTATCGCCGCGCAGGGGGCAGGTGAGATGAGCGAGGAGGAGATCATGGCCACGGTCACGCTCTTCTACGCGGTGGGGCATTTGGACAATTCATTCCTCATTCAGAACGGCATCAAACTGCTCGCCGAAATGCCCGAGGAGCGCGAGCTCTTTCGCTCGAAGCCCGAGGCTCGAAACGACATGATCTCCGAGATGCTCCGCATCGATACCCCGGAGCAGTTCGTCACGCGCTTCGTCACGGAGGACATCGACATCTCAGGCGAAACCCTTCCGGCCGGCTCGATTGTCCTCGGAATGATCGGATCTGCGAACCGCGATGATCGGGTCTTCCCAGACCCTGACATTTTCGATCACACAAGGCCGGAGCTCACCCGCCTGCAGATGGCATTCGGCGCGGGTCAGCACGGGTGCCACGGCCAACTCCTCGCGCGCGCGCAGGCGGAGTGCGCCATCGGATCACTCGTCGAGCGATTCCCCGAGTACCGCATCAGCGGCCCTGTCACACATCACCACACCGAGTTCATCCGGAATATCAGCACCCTGCCGATCGAATTTCGCTGAACCCCTTGACAGAACTATCCGAATGGAGAATTCTCCAGCCTACCGGCCTCCGGGCCCCAATCGATGTGGAGATCTGATGGCCATCGTGTCCGACACGCCAATCTCGACCAAGCTCAAAGCAAACTCCCTAGGGACGCTCGGGGTCGTCATCCTCGTCCTGTCCGCAGCGAGCCCACTCATCGGGCTGACCGGAGCAATCCCGACCGCCATGGTCCTCGGCAACGGCATCGGCGCTCCGATGGCGTTCGTCCTCGTCGGAGCCATCCTCCTCATCTTCGCCTCGGGGTACATCGCGATGTCTCGTCAGGTCACCAATGCTGGTGCCCTCTACGCGTTCGTCGGACGAGGCCTCGGGCTCCCCGTCGGCCTCGGTGCCGCCGGGCTCGCCTGGTGGGCATACACGACCGTGCAGCTTGCGGTCTATGGCTTCTTCGGCGTCGTCGCCAGCGGCACCCTTGCGAACTACACCGGCATCGAACTGCCATGGTGGGTATGCACGCTCATCCTCATCGCCATCATCCAGGTGTTCGGCTACCTCGGAATCGAACTCGGTGCCAAGGTTCTGCTCGTTCTCATGGCACTGGAGTGGGGGACGATGATTCTTCTCTCCCTGGCCATCCTCTTCACCGGTGGTGCGGGTGAAGGATTCGCCGCCGGCGAGGTGTGGAGCCTGAGCAATCTCACTGCGGCCGGCATCTCGGTGGCGCTCATCTTCGCCTTCGCCTCGATGTTCGGATTCGAGTCATCGGCCATC
>CALPZT020000137.1 GCA_943328365.2 Bifidobacterium breve
CCAGGACGAGCACCCCCACGAGGGCGAGCACCACGGCAAGCGATCGGACCATGTCACCGACGGTCTGGCCCAGCCGCGCGTTTCGCCGTCCGGTCGGCCTTGGAGTTGTTGACGTCACCGTCACATCATGCGCCATTGCGCCCCATCGCGCCCCCGTTGGACCGGCTCGAGAGGCTACGCTTCGGTCAACGAGAGGGGCACCATGTCCGATGAGCGACAGGCCGAGCATTCGATGATCGCGAGCGAGGTACCTGATCGGAACCTCGCCCTCGAGCTCGTGAGGGTCACCGAGGCAGCGGCGATGGCTGCCGCTCGCTGGGTCGGACGCGGCGACAAGAACGGGGCCGATGGGGCCGCGGTGAATGCGATGCGGGCGCTCATCGGCAGCGTGTCAATGAATGGCGTTGTCGTGATCGGCGAGGGCGAGAAGGACGACGCCCCGATGCTCTTCAACGGCGAGCGCGTCGGCGATGGCACGGGTGCCGAGGCCGACGTCGCAGTCGATCCGATCGACGGCACCACCCTGGCGGCGAAGGGCATGCCGAATGCCATCGCGGTCATCGCAGTCGCCGAGCGGGGCGCGATGTTCGATCCGAGCGCCGTCTTCTACATGGAGAAGATGGTGGCCGGCCCAGACTGCGTCGGCGTCGTCGACATCACCGCCCCTATCGAGTGGAACCTGGCTCAGATCGCCAAGGCGAAGGGCGAGGCTGTCGGCGATCTCACCGTGTGCATTCTCGATCGACCGCGGCACGAATCCCTCGTCAAGAGCGTCCGCGAGGCTGGGGCTCGCATCAAGTTCATCACTGACGGCGATGTGGCAGGCGCCATCATGGCGGCCCGCCCCGGCACCGGCGTCGACCTTCTCGTCGGGATCGGCGGCACCCCCGAGGGCATCATCGCCGCGTGCGCGATGGTCTGCATGGGAGGCGTCATCCAAGGAAGGCTCTGGCCACGGGATGCAGATGAGCGGCGCAAGGCCCTCGATGCGGGGCACGACCTCGACCGGGTGCTCACGACGAGCGACCTTGTCACGGGCGAGAACATCTTCTTCTGCGCAACGGGCATCACCGACGGCGAACTCCTCCACGGTGTCAGGTATCGACCCGAGGGCCAGGTCACGAACTCAATCGTCATGCGCGGCAAGACCGGCACCATCCGCGATATCCGCAGCGAGCATCGGCTCGACAGGCTCGCCGACTACGCCACCGCCATCATCTGAGTTCCATCGAGATACATCTCGAAGGAGGCGTCCGCGCGCCCCGTCTACGCTTGCGCCATGACTGAGTTCACATACGAGGATCTGCTCCCGCTCGGCCCAGACACCACGGAGTACCGGCTCGTCACGGCCGATGGGGTGCGAACCACCGAGGTCGACGGTCGGTCCATCCTCCATGTCGAGCCCGAGGCCCTGCGGCTCCTCGCCTTCGAGGCTCTCCGCGATATCTCCCACCTGCTCCGCACCAGTCACCTCACCCAGCTCGCGCGAATTCTCGAGGATCCGGAGGCCAGCGCGAATGACCGCTTCGTCGCGCTCGACCTGCTGAAGAACGCGAATATCGCTGCAGGCGGCGTGCTTCCGATGTGCCAGGACACCGGCACGGCGATCGTCATGGGCAAGCGCGGCCAGCAGGTCTGGACGACCGGCCGCGATGAGGAGCACCTCTCCCGTGGCATCTTCGACGCGTACCAGCAGCTGAACCTGCGCTACTCGCAGATGGCGCCGATCTCGATGTGGGAGGAGCGCAACACCGGCAGCAATCTGCCCGCCCAGATCGAGCTGTACGCGAACACCCACGCCGGGCACGAGGCCCAGTACGAATTCCTCTTCATGGCCAAGGGTGGCGGCAGCGCGAACAAGAGCTACCTCTACCAGCAGACGGCCGCTCTCCTCAATCCTGCATCCTTCGCCGCATTCCTCGACGAGAAGCTTCGCGAGATCGGCACCGCTGCCTGCCCGCCGTACCACCTTGCCGTCGTCGTCGGCGGCACGAGCGCCGAATTCGCAGTGAAGACCGCGAAGTATGCGAGTGCCCGCTACCTCGACTCCCTGCCCGTCCACGGGTCGGCCAACGGCCATGGCTTTCGCGACCTGGAGATGGAACAGGAGATCTGGCGCATGACCCAGGCCTTCGGCATCGGCGCGCAATTCGGCGGCAAGTACTTCTGCCACGATGTGCGCGTCATTCGCCTGCCCCGTCACGGCGCCTCGCTGCCCGTGGCGATCGCCGTCTCGTGCTCCGCCGATCGCCAGGCCCTGGCGAAGATCACGCCCGAGGGCGTGTTCCTCGAGCAACTCGAGCATGACCCGGCGAGGTTCCTGCCGGAGGTGAGCGACGCCCACCTCGACGACGACGTCGTCGCCATCGACCTCAACCAGCCGATGGACGCCATCCGCAACCAGCTCTCAGCGCTCCCTGTCAAGACTCGCGTCTCGCTGACCGGCTCCCTCGTCGTCGCTCGCGATCTCGCCCACTCCCGAATGAAGGCGATGCTCGACCGCGGCGAGCCCCTCCCCGACTACATGCGCAATAACGCCGTCTACTACGCCGGCCCCGCCAAGACGCCTGCGGGCTACGCGTCAGGTTCATTCGGGCCGACGACCGCAGGCCGCATGGATTCGTACGTCGACCAGTTCCAGAAGGCGGGCGGATCAATGGTGATGCTCGCCAAGGGGAACCGAAGCAAGCTCGTGACCGACGCCTGCCGTGAGAACGGCGGCTTCTACCTCGGTTCGATCGGTGGGCCCGCAGCCGTGCTTGCCCAGGACAACATCACGAAGGTAGAGGTCCTCGACTTCCCTGAACTCGGGATGGAGGCGGTGTGGCTCATTGAGGTCGTCGACTTCCCGGCGTTCGTCGTCGTCGATGACAAGGGCAATGACTTCTTCGCTGAGACCATGCGGCCCATGGTCAGCCGGATCCCGGTTGGCCCGCCAGCCGGGAGCTAGCAGTTGTAGACGTCGCTGCGCCAGTGTCGGCGGCCTTCGCCCTTGGCCCAGATGGTCCAGAAGGATCGGTCCTGCCAATATCGGTTCCATAGGTGGTACGACGTCTTGAAGAGCTGCTTGACGATCGCGACCCCCTTCGGCCCCATCTCGGCGCGGACCTCCTTCATCATCATCCAGGCGGCACCGCGCATGAGGGGGGCACTCATCTGATAAGCGCCGCGGTACTCCCCGCCGACGCTCACCGCCTTGTAGTCGGCTCGGCTCTCGCGCTTGAGGATGCAGCGGCGGCGGTGGTCTGCCTTCTTCACGAACCACTTGCCGCGGTACAGGCTGAGCATGGCGCCCTTGGTGTCGCGGGCAGCGCCGAAGCCACGGGCATAGCCCCACTCGCGCACGAGCCGCGCCTGTTCTGCCGCTTTCGCACGAGACTCCGGGGTGACCACGTCTTCTGCGGCATCTGCCGTTTTGCCGGTGTCATCGGCAGATGCGCTTGGAGTGGCGGTGGGGTCGGGGTCCGCCGCATAGGCAGCAGGCGCGGTCAATCCGCCCACCAGAATCGCCACAGACGCGGCGACGGCAACAATGCTCGCCGTCCGAATCATGTCAACGCTCCCGCCTCGATGCGCGGCCCACCGGACGCACCGTCCTAATTTGCCTTGCCAAGGGCCGTCTGTCACGTAGGCGGTGCGTGTTCAATATCACGGTGAACGCTGACAATTCAGTCATGGAAGGGGTATTTCAGCGGGATGAATGGGGCGATTCGGACACTTCTTTGTGACGCAGATCACCCTCTTTTCCACAGGCAGTCCACAGCTGTCCCCCATGCAGGGGACGTGGCCTGTGGATGGAAGGTTGGTTCAGTCCTCACATCGGTTCGAGGTCACCGAGCATCTCGGTCACGAGTGCCGCAATCGGCGACCGCTCCGACCTCGTGAGTGTCACGTGCGCGAAGAGCGGGTGCCCCTTCAGCTTCTCCACCACCGCAACCACCCCGTCGTGGCGGCCCACCCGCAGGTTGTCGCGCTGGGCAACGTCATGGGTGAGCACGACCCGACTGTCGCGTCCGATTCGAGAGAGCACCGTGAGCAGGACGTTGCGCTCGAGCGACTGCGCCTCGTCGACGATGACAAACGCGTCATGAAGTGACCGGCCCCGAATATGGGTGAGCGGGAGCACCTCGAGCAGCCCGCGATCGACGATCTCCTCAACCACCTCCTGGGTGGTGACCGCGCCGAGCGTGTCGAAGACCGCCTGGCCCCACGGCGACATCTTCTCCGCCTCAGACCCGGGCAGGAAGCCGAGCTCCTGGCCACCTACGGCGAACAGCGGGCGAAACACGATGACCTTGCGATGCTCGCCGCGCTCAAGGACCGCCTCGAGGCCCGCGCACAGTGCAAGGGCACTCTTCCCGGTGCCGGCCCTGCCGCCTAGCGAGACGATCCCGACCTCCGGATCCATGAGCAGGTCGAGGGCGATGCGCTGCTCCGCGCTGCGGCCATGCAGGCCGAATGCCTCACGATCACCCCGGACGAGGCGGACCCGCTTACCTGGCGTCACCCGGCCGAGGGCGCTGCCGCGCTCGGAGACGAGGACGAGCCCGGTGTGGCAAGGCAGGTCGCGCGCGGCGTCGAGGTCGATCACAGCATCGTCGTACAGGGCATCGATGGCCCCGGCCGCCACCTCGATCTCCTCCATCCCCGTGAACCCAGTCTCGATGACGAGCTCGGCGCGATACTCCTGCGCGGTGAGGCCGACGGCTGATGCCTTCACCCGCATCGGCAGGTCCTTGCTCACGAGCACGACATCGCGACCCTCCCCCGCGAGGTTTCGCGCGACCGCGAGGATCCGGCTGTCGTTGTCGCCGAGTTGCAGGCTCGCTGGGAGAGCTGACGTGTCGGTGTGGTTCAGCTCGACCCGGACGCTGCCGCCGGAGTCTCCGACCGGCATCGGCTCATCGATACGGCCGTGCGCGATACGAAGCTCGTCAAGCATTCGCAGTGCGGCGCGGGCGAAGTAGCCGAGCTCGGGATGGCCTCGCTTCGCCTCGAGTTCGATGACGACGACAAGGGGGATGACGACATCGTGCTCATCGAATCGCATGAGCGCGCGCGGATCGGACAGCAGGACGGAAGTGTCGAGCACGTAGGTGCGACGGTCATCGACGAGCCTGAGCGAACCCTGCACGTGGCCTCCCCAGGGGCCACCGCCGGCGGAGGCCCGGAACGGAATCACAGGAGGGCGGGCGCCTTCCCTGCCGGTCACGCTAGGTCGCGGGGGTGTCACCGATCGAGCGACACGCCGCACCGCAAGATGGCAACGAGGTGAAGCCTTCGTTTCCCCCGGCTTCGCTGTCGAGAGTCAGGCGCCGAACCGGCGCTGGCGCTCGGCGTAGGCGCGCATCGCCCTCAGGAAATCGACCCTTCGGAAATCGGGCCAGTAGGCCTCGCAGAAATAGAACTCAGAGTGGGCGCTCTGCCAGAGCAGGAAGCCGGACAGCCGCTGCTCGCCCGAGGTGCGGATGACGAGATCGGGATCTGGCTGCCCCTTCGTA
>CALPZT020000138.1 GCA_943328365.2 Bifidobacterium breve
CGACCGCCTGCATGACGAGGGAAATGACGGCTCGTTCGCTCCAGCGGTGCACATTGAGGAGGGCGAGCGCCTGACGGCGCTGCCGGACGAGCTCACCTGTCCATACTCGCCACCGAGCCTTGCCCTCCTGCGGGACGCTGAGCACCGACTGCAGCAGGCCCATCGAGTTCGAGCCCTTGCCGTACCGAACCGCTTCGACGTGCGTGTCGGGGTCGGGGAAGAAGCTCGACGTGATGGCGACGCCCTGCGTGTAGTCAGTGTCGGCAGACCGGGCGACGGCCCCGAGGATCGACTCGCTGTTCGTGCGGGAAAGACGACCGAGAGCTGACGACAGGTTCGGCAGTTTGCGGTCGTCCATCATCCGATGCAGGAGCCGTTGGGTGTTGTACGTGCCCGCGGCCATGACGACATGGTCGGCCGTGAACGTGCGGCGACGGCGACGGACCCAGGCCCCGGTGCGCTCGGTCGTGATGACATAGCCGCCACCGGGCCTCTCCTCGATTGAGACGACGGTGGTGAGGGGATGGACGACGGCGCCCGCACCCTCGGCGAGCGCGAGATAGTTCTTCGGGAGGGTGTTCTTCGCCCCGATGCGACATCCGGTCATGCAGGCGCCGCAATGCGTGCAGCCGGTGCGAGCCGGCCCAGCACCGCCGAAGAATGGATCGGCGCTCGTGACCCCGGGGCCGTCGCCGAAATAGACGGCGACCGGAGTGAGCCGGAAGGTGTGCCCAACGCCCATATCGTCGGCGATCGCCTTCATGATGAGGTCGCTTCGCGTCATGAGCGGGTTGTCGACGACTCCGAGCATCCTCGAAGCCTGGTCGTAGTGCGGCGCAAGCTCCTGGCCCCAGTCGGTGATGTCGCGCCACTGCGGATCATCGAAGAACTGCTTGGGCGGCACATACAGGGTGTTCGCGTAGTTCAGCGAACCGCCGCCGACTCCGGCGCCGGCGAGCACCACGACGTCCTTGAGGATATGGATTCGCTGGATGCCGGTCAGCCCGAGACGGGGTGCCCACAGGAATGAGCGCAGGCGCCAGGAGGTCTTCGGCAGGTCGGCGTCGGCGAATCTGCGTCCGGCCTCGAATACCGCGACCTGATAGCCCTTTTCGGTGAGCCGAAGGGCAGAGACCGAGCCACCGAACCCAGACCCGATGATCGCGACATCGACGTGCGACATGCTTCCTCCTGCCTTCGCGCGGGCTATTTCAGGCCCAGCCGCTTCAGGGCTCCGACGGCCCACGCAAGTGTCTCGCCCCAGCGCTCATCCGACCACCCGAATGGTGCACCGAATCCGAGAAATCTCTGGTGGGCGACCGTCTGCGGCTCGGTGTACTTGAGGAGTCCCTCGGCGCCATGGCGTCGGCCCACGCCGGAATCGCCCATGCCGCCCATCGGTGCCCGGGAGCTCCCCCACGCGGCGGCGTAGCCCTCGTTGACGTTGACGGTACCCGCGCGCAGCCTCGCCGCGATCCGGCGGCCCTCGCGGTGATTGCGCGTGAGAACGGCCGCATTCAGCCCGTACGACGTCGCGTTCGCGGCAGCAATCGCCTCCTCGTCGGACGAGACCTTGTACAAGGCGACGACCGGACCGAAGGTCTCCTCGTCGCAGAGCACCATGTCGGTCGTGACGCCTTCGAGGATGGTTGGCTCGACGTAGCAGGGGCCGAGGTCCGGGCGATGCCGGCCGCCTGCAAGGACGCGAGCACCCCGGGACGTGGCGTCGGTGATGTGCGCGAGCACGCGATCGACATGGATCGTCGAGATGAGCGAGCCCATGTCGGCACCCCATCCGACGCCGGGCTTCATGACCATTGCACCAGCCCGCCGGACGAATGCAGCGGTGAACGCCTCATACGCCTGCTCATGCACGTAGATGCGCTCCATCGAGATGCAGAGCTGACCTGAGTTCGCGAAGGCCGAGCGGATAGCGATCTCGGCTGCCCGCTCAATCTCAGCATCTGCCCGCACGATCATGGCGTTCTTGCCGCCGAGTTCCATCGAGTTGCCGATGAGTCGCTCCCCGCAGCGGCGCGCTACCTCTCGTCCGACCCGAGTCGACCCGGTGAACATGACGTAGTCGACCTCCTCGATGACGAGGGGACCGACGACGGGGCCTTCGCCGGTGACGACCGGGATGACCTCTGCTGGCACGCCCGCTTCGATGAGGAGATCGATGACCCACAGCGCCGTGAGCGTGGTCTGGACATCGGGCTTGAGGATGACCGCGTTGCCTGCGAGGAGCGCCGGGATGGCATCGCTCACCGCCAGGGTGAGCGGGTAGTTCCAGGGGGCGAGCACCCCGACCAAGCCGCGTGGGTGGTGCAGTTCCTGGATCCCGACCATGAGCGGGAAGACCCCTCGGTGCCGAGTGGGGCGCAGGAGCCGGCGGGCATCGCGCGCGTAGTGGCGGGCGGTGACGAGGACGTCAAGCAGTTCTTCCATCGCATCGCGGCGAGCCTTGCCGGTCTCGAGCTGGACGATGTCGAGGACGGTCGACCTCCGCTTATGGACGAGGTCGTGGAACTCGAGGACGATTCGGGCCCGGTCTCGCACCGATCGGGCGGCCCAGCCTTGCTGCGCCTGGCGGGCAAGGGCCGCCGCGCGCAGCACCTCCGTGGCGCCGGACATCGGAAGGGAGTAGAGCGGTTCACCGGTGAAGGGGGCGATGACGACTCGCTCCGTGGGCGAGGGGCCGAGCACGGCTCGACCGAGGAGGCGTTCGATCTCCGCAGGCTCGATCTCCGCGCCCAGGGCGGTCACGCAGTGACCACCATCTCGACGCGCTGGAATTCCTTGACATCGCTGTACCCGGTCGTGGCCATGGCCTTGCGCAGGGCACCGACGATATTGAGCGTGCCCTCGGCGTTGTCGGACGGCCCATGAAGCACCTGCGCGAAGCTGCCGACCTGAGGCAGCACGTTGCGCTGGCCTCTTGGCAGGTGCGGATGCCAGGCTTCCGCGCCCCAGTGCGCGCCCGCGCCCGGGGCATCGGTCGCACGCGCGAGAACCGAGCCGAGCATGGCCGCATCAGCGCCGCAGGCAAATGCCTTGACGATGTCGCCGCTGCGCCCCATGGCTCCATCAGCGATGACATGGACATAGCGCCCGCCGGACTCGTCGAGATAGTCGCGCCGGGCCGCGGCGACATCGCTCACCGCGCTCGCCATCGGCACCCTCACCCCGAGGACGTCTGCGGTCGTATGGGCTGAGCCACCACCGAAGCCGACGAGCACTCCCGCGGCGCCGGTGCGCATGAGATGGAGGGCTGCCTGGTAGGTCGCGCAGCCTCCGACAATTACCGGTGCGTCGAGTTGGTGGATGAACTGCTTGAGATTGAGCGGGACGCCGTCGCCGCTCACGTGCTCGGCCGAGACCGTGGTGCCCCGGATGACGATCATGTCGGCGCCCGCCGCGGCAGCAGCAGGCGCCAGGGCGGCCGTGCCCTGCGGGCTGACCGCTGCAACGACGGTGACCCCTGCCGCCTTGAGATCGGCTATGCGTTGGGCGACGAGGTCGAGGTCGACTGATTGCGCAGCGTAGATCTCCTGCATTCGCGACGTGACACGGTCTCCGTCGAGGGAGGCGATCTCGCGGAGAAGCGGCTCGGGGTCGTCATACCGACCCCAGAGCCCCTCGAGGTTGAGGGCCGCAGGCATCCCGAGCGCACCCAGCGCGCGCACGCTCGCCGGCGAGACGACGGAGTCCATCGGCGCGGCGATGAACGGGAGGTCGAAGTGGTAGGCATCGATCGTCCAGGCGGTCGACACCTCCTGCGGGTCGCGGGTTCGCCGGCTCGGGGCAATCGCGACCTCGTCCAAGGAGTAGGCGCGGCGTGCTCGCTTCTGGCCGCCGATCTGGATGTCGGTCAACGGGTTCCTATCGACTTGAGTAGTTGGGGGCCTCGATGACCATCTGGACGTCGTGGGGGTGGCTCTCGCGCAGGCCCGCGGCGGTGATGCGGACGAAGGAGCCCTTCTCGTGCAGCTCAGCGATCGTCGCGGCCCCCGAATAGCCCATAGAGGCCCTGAGCCCACCGACGAGCTGATGGGCGACGTTGCTCAGTGGCCCGCGGTAGGCCACGACCCCCTCGATGCCCTCGGGGACGAGCTTGTCGTCACTGAGGACATCGTCCTGGAAGTAGCGATCCTTGCTGTATGAGCGGGCCTCTCCACGGGACTGCATGGCACCGAGCGAGCCCATCCCGCGGTAGGACTTGAACTGCTTGCCGCCGACGAAGACCACGTCTCCTGGGGCCTCCTCGGTGCCGGCGAGCAGCGAGCCGAGCATGACGGAGTCGGCACCGGCGACGATCGCCTTCGCGATATCGCCCGAGTACTGGAGCCCGCCATCGCCGATGAGCGGAACGCCCGCCGGGCCGGCAGCGAGCGAGGCCTCGTAGATCGCAGAAATCTGGGGCACGCCGACCCCGGCTACCACTCGGGTCGTGCAGATCGAGCCTGGCCCGACTCCTACCTTGATGCCGTCGGCTCCAGCATCGACGAGCGCCTGGGCACCTGCTCGGGTTGCGACATTGCCGCCGACGATATCGATCGAGGTCTCGAGCTTGAGCAGCCGCACCATGTCGATGACCGCCCGTGAATGGCCGTGCGCCGTATCGACGATGAGGAAATCGACCCCTGCGTCGACGAGTGCGTGAGCACGCTTGCGCGCGTCTTCTCCAACTCCTACGGCAGCACCGACAACGAGCCTGCCGCTCGAATCCTTCGTGGCGTTCGGGTATCTGTCGGCCTTGACGAAGTCCTTCACGGTAAAGAGCCCGCGCAGGCGACCTTCAGCGTCGATGAGGGGCAGCTTCTCGACCTTGCGGGTTGCGAGGAGCGCGAGGGCCTCGTTGGGGTCAATGCCCTCGCGTGCGGTGACGAGCGGCATTCGGGTCATGACCTCGGAGGCCGGCTTGCCCATGTCGTCCTCAAAGCGCATATCGCGATTCGTGACGATCCCGACGAGGATGCCGTCGGCGTCGACGACCGGCACGCCCGAGATTCGATACCTGCCGCAGAGCCGGTCGACATGCGCAAGGGTGTCGGTCGGCAGGCAGGTGACCGGGTTGGTGACCATGCCCGCCTCTGACCGCTTGACGAGGTCGACCTGGGATGCCTGGTCGTCGATCGGGAGGTTGCGGTGGAGCACTCCGACCCCGCCCTGCCTCGCCATTGCGATAGCCATGCGCGCCTCGGTGACGGTGTCCATGGCACTCGAAACGAGGGGCATGCGGACGGTGATGTTGCGGGTCACCCGGGAGGTGGTGTCGACCTCACTCGGGACAACGTCAGATTCAGCGGGCAGCAGCAGCACGTCGTCATAGGTGAGCCCGAGATACCCGAACTTCGAGGAGCCGTGCCCCGCCGCAGCGGCGGAGCCCCCGTCGACGAGGGGTTCATCTTGCCTGCCGATGGCCAACTCGGGCTCCGATGTCTTGGACTGCTGAAAGCCTAAGGCTACTCGCCGACCGCGCGGGCGATTCGATCGACC